>JAUYMV010000556.1 GCA_030698645.1 Mesorhizobium sp. | reverse complement strand
TGGATCATCGTCGATGTCGGCGTCACCTTTCCGGGACCCGACCTGCCGGGCGTCGATCTGGTCCTGCCCGACACCCGCTTCATCGAGGCCGACCTCAAGAACCTCAAGGGCATCGTCATCACGCATGCCCATGAAGACCATTACGGCGCGCTGCTCGACCTCTGGCCACGCCTGAAGGCGCCGGTCTGGATGTCGCCCTTCTCGGCCGGCCTGCTCGAGGCCAAGCGCCAGGGCGAGCAAGGCGCGCCGAAGATACCGGTGACGATCTACCGCGCCGGCGAGACCTTCTCGATCGGCCCCTTCACGATCGAGGCCGTCGCGGTCTCCCACTCGATTCCCGAGCCCGTGTCGCTCGCCATCACGACGCCCGCCGGCACCATCATCCACACCGGCGACTGGAAGATCGACCCGAAGCCCGAGATCGGCCCCAGCATCGACGAGGCCCGCTTCCGCGCGCTCGGCGACAAGGGTGTGCTGGCGCTGATCTGCGATTCCACCAACGCCATGCGCGAGGGCGAGTCGCCGTCCGAATTCGCCGTCGGCGAGGGGCTGCGCGGCGAGATCATGAAGGCGGTCGGCCGCGTCGCCATCACCACCTTCTCCTCCAATGTCGGCCGCATCCGCTCGATCGCCGAGGCCGCGCGCGACTCCGGCCGCCAGACGCTCGTGCTCGGCCGCTCGCTGAAGCGCGTCGTCGACGTCGCCGGCGAGCTCGGCTACCTCGACGGCCTGCCTGAATTCATCGACGAGGACGAGTTCGCCTCGATCCCGCGCGAAAAGCTGGTCATCATCTGCACCGGCAGCCAGGGCGAGGACCGCGCGGCGCTCGCCAAGCTCTCGCGCGACGAGATGCGCACGGTGTCGCTGACCGCTGGCGACACGGTGATCTTCTCCTCGCGCGTCATTCCGGGCAACGAGAAGGCGATCATCGAGATCAAGAACAGCCTGATCGACATGGGCATCAAGATCATCGAGGACACCGACGCGCTGGTGCACGTTTCCGGCCATCCGCGCCGCAGCGAACTGCGCCAGATGTATGCCTGGACAAGGCCGCAGATCCTGATCCCGGTGCATGGCGAGGCGGCGCATCTGGTCGCGCAAGGGTCGCTCGGCGCGATGGAGGGCATTCCCGAGGTCATGCAGGTGCGCAATGGCGACATCGCGCGCCTCTCGCCCGGCAAGGCCGAGGTGATCGACCAGGTGCCCTTCGGCCGCGTCTACAAGGACGGCAAGATCATCGGCAGCGAGGAGGGCGTCGGCATCAAGGAGCGGCGAAAGCTCTCCTTCGCCGGCCATGTCGCGGTCAACGTGGTGCTCGACGAAAAGCACAATCTGGCCGGCGACCCGGACCTCGTCGCCATCGGCCTGCCGCAGAACGACAAACAAGGCCATTCCTTCGAGGAGATGCTGCTCGAGGCCGCCGCCAGCGCCGTCGAGAGCATCCCGCGCGTCCGCCGCAAGGATCTCGACCTCGTCGCCGAAGCCGTCCGCCGCGCCGTGCGCAACTCGGCCAACGACGCCTGGGGCAAGAAGCCGATCGTGACGGTGTTCGTGACGTACTGAGGAGGCGAGTAGCGAATGGCGAATAGCGAATAGCGAGTGGGGGGGCGAGGGCGCGCGCGGCGCGCCTTCGGATCTCCGTCGAATTCTAAATCGACTTCCACTTCGCCCGCTGTTGCCCTATTCGCTATTCGCTATTCGCTATTCGCCATTCGCCACTCGCCCACCCGGATCCCCCCATGCTCGGACGCCTCAACCACATCGCCATCGCCGTGCCCGACCTCGCCGCCGCGACCGAGACCTATCGCGCGACGCTCGGCGCCAGCGTGACGGCGCCGCGGGCGCTCCCCGAACACGGCGTCACCGTCGTCTTCGTCGAGCTTGGCAACACCAAGGTCGAGCTCCTGGAGCCGCTTGGGCCCGACTCGCCGATCGCCGCCTTCCTGGCGAAGAACCCGTCGGGCGGCATGCACCATGTCTGCTACGAGGTCGATGACATCCTCGCCGCGCGCGACCGGCTGAAGACGGCCGGCGCCCGCATCCTCGGCGACGGCGATCCGAAGACCGGGGCGCATGGCAAGCCCGTGCTCTTCCTGCACCCCAAGGACTTTGCCGGAACGCTGGTGGAACTGGAGCAGTCATGACCTGGGTCTCCGTACTGGCGGTCTATTTCATCATCTGGTGGCTCGTTCTGTTCGCCACGCTGCCGTTCAGCCTGCGCACGCAGGACGACGCCGGCGAGGTGACGCTCGGCACCGCGTCGAGCGCGCCGCGCGGCGCCCATGTCGGCCGCGCCATGCTGCGTACGACGATCGTGTCGGCTCTGGTCTTCGGCGCCCTCTACGTCGCCAACCAGGTGTTCGGCATCGGTATCGACGACCTGCCGCATTTCGTGCCGGACTTCGGCGGCTGACCGCGCGCGCCTGATTCTCCGGCAGGCGGGCCGAACGCCGCCGATTGACGCTGCGTCAACGCGTGGCCGGCGCGCGAAAACAAAAAAAGAACATGGAATTGAATATCATTTGATATCAATGCGTTAGTCCCTCTTGCCAAATGAGAACAAAACAGATACAAATCATTCAGGGACAAAGCGGTGTCCGGCCTTCATTGACGATCAAGGGGTGATGTATCATGGCGCAGAATTCGCTACGGCTGGTTGAGGACAAATCGGTGGACAAGACAAAGGCTCTGGACGCGGCGCTGTCGCAGATCGAACGCGCCTTCGGCAAGGGCTCGATCATGCGGCTCGGCCAGAACGAGCAGGTGGTCGAGATCGCGACGGTGTCGACCGGCTCGCTCGGGCTCGACATCGCGCTCGGTATCGGCGGCCTGCCGCGCGGCCGCATCGTCGAGATCTACGGGCCGGAAAGCTCCGGCAAGACGACCATGGCGCTGCACACCGTCGCCGAGGCCCAGAAGAAGGGCGGCATCTGCGCCTTCGTCGACGCGGAACACGCGCTCGACCCGGTCTATGCCAGAAAACTCGGCGTCGACCTGGAAAACCTCCTGATCTCGCAGCCCGACACCGGCGAGCAGGCGCTGGAAATCTGCGACACGCTGGTACGCTCCGGCGCCATCGACGTGCTGGTCGTCGATTCGGTGGCCGCGCTGACGCCGCGCGCGGAAATCGAAGGCGAGATGGGCGATTCGCTGCCTGGCCTGCAGGCCCGCCTGATGAGCCAGGCGCTGCGCAAGCTGACCGCGTCGATCTCGCGCTCCAACACGATGGTCATCTTCATCAACCAGATCCGCATGAAGATCGGCGTCATGTTCGGCTCGCCCGAGACGACGACGGGCGGCAATGCGCTGAAGTTCTATGCCTCCGTGCGCCTCGACATCCGGCGTATCGGCGCGGTCAAGGACCGCGACGAGGTGGT
>JAUYMV010000548.1 GCA_030698645.1 Mesorhizobium sp. | reverse complement strand
TGGCTCGCCCGCTCCCGTTTCGGCCGGAACTGGCGCGCCATCTGCGACGATCCGCTGGCCGCCGCCATGTGCGGCATCGACGCCGGACACGTCTTCCGCGTGGCCATCGTGGCGAGCGCGATGACGGCAGGCCTGACCGGTATCCTGGCCGCGGTTCAGTTCGGCAACATCAGCTTCGGCACCGGCATGGTGTTCGGCTTGAAGGTGCTCTTCATCGCCGCGGTCGGCGGCTATCACGCGCCGCTGATGGCCGCCGCCGGCGCTTTCCTGGTCGGCCTCGCCGAAGCGCTTTGGACCGGCTACTTCCCCGCCGACTGGCGCGATGCCGCCATCTTCGCCGGCCTGATCGCCCTGCTCGTCCTGACGCCGGACCGAGGCGCCGCATCCGAGCGGACCTGACGGCTGGTCGCGATCCACTGGTCCCATCGCAATGCGCCGGGACGGCGTTGCCGGCGTCATGCGAAATCGACACGCCTGCCCCCGCTCCCTGTCGATGCTCTGCTTCTCGCGGCGTAATTTCACCAGCCTTTTCGCATCGCGGCAAAGCTGTTAAGGGAGCGGCTACGGTCGCGGAAATCCTGGGGATTCTTCGCCGGAAGTCGTTTCTGGAATAGGCGCTGCACGGATAATCGGGAACCGGACCGGCAGCTACGCAACGGGAGGAATTCTTGATGGCGGGGCTGCTGGCTCTTTCGCGTCTGATCGATGGCGTCAACGTCTTCATCGGGCGAAACGTCTCGTGGCTCGTGCTCGTGGCCGTGCTCGTATCCGCATACAACGCGACCATCCGCTATCTCGGCGACGCGATCAGCTTCCTGCCAATCCCCCGGGCATCCAACAGCCTGCTGGAACTGCAGTGGTATCTCTACGGCGCCGTGTTCATGCTGGCCGCCGCGTACACGCTCCAGCGCAACGAGCACATTCGCATCGACATCGTCTCGAACCGCCTGTCGAAACGCACGCGCGACTGGATCGATCTGCTGGGCCACATCTTCTTCCTCGTACCCTTCGTCGTGTTGATGGTCTGGCTGTCCTGGCCGTGGTTCCTGCGATCCTATCTGTCGGGCGAGGTCTCCACCAATTCCGGCGGCCTGATCATCTGGCCGGCCAAGGCGCTTGTCTTCGCCGGATTCGTCCTGCTGACCGCGCAGGCGCTGTCCGAAATCATCAAGCGTATCGCGGTCATCTGGGGCTTCATCGACGAACCGTCCCCACAACACGAACTGCCGCCCGAAGCGGAAGCCGTGTTGGAGATGGAGCACAAGAACCGTGATTGATTTCATCGCCCACAATCTCGCGCCCATCATGTTCGTGACCGTGATGGCGATGCTGCTCATCGGCTATCCGGTCGCCTTCACGCTGGCGGCGGGCGGCCTGTTCTTCTTCTTGATCGGCGTCGAGATGACGCATATCTCAAGCGAAATCCGCCTGTTCTGGCCGCTGCTGCAGTCCCATTCGGACCGCATCTACGGCATCATGTACAACGACACGCTGCTGGCGATCCCGTTCTTCACCTTCATGGGCCTGATCCTCGAACGCTCGCGCATGGCGGAGGATTTGCTGGAGACGATCGGCCAGCTCTTCGGTCCCATTCGCGGCGGCATCGCCTACGCGGTCATCCTCGTCGGCGCCCTGCTCGCCGCGACGACAGGCGTCGTTGCCGCCTCGGTCATCGCGATGGGCCTGATCTCGCTGCCCATCATGATGCGCTACGGCTACAATCGCGGCCTCGCCGCGGGCACCATCGCGGCGTCCGGAACGCTCGCCCAGATCGTGCCGCCCTCGCTCGTCCTGATCGTCATGGCCGACCAGCTCGGCCGTTCGGTCGGCGACATGTATGTCGCCGCGCTCGTGCCGGCGATCATGATGATCGTCGCCTAGTGCGCCTACATCTTCGCTGTCAGCCTCATCAAGCCGACCTGGGTGCCTGCGATCCCGCTCGAGGCGCGGACGCTCGGCCCGGGCGTGTGGTCGCTGGTCGGCATACTCGTCGTCGCGGTGGCCATCTACTACACGGCCTATCACACGATCTTTGCCGATCTCCGCAACGAGACCAGACTCGTCTGGTCGGCTGCAGCGGCGGTCCTTCTGCCCTATTGCTTCAGCCTGCTGAACCGCGCGCTCGGCCTCGGCATCCTGTCGCGCCTGGCCGAGCAGGTCGTCATCGTCTTGATCCCGCCGCTGGCGCTGATCTTCCTCGTGCTCGGCACCATCTTCCTCGGCATCGCCACGCCGACCGAAGGCGGCGCCATGGGGGCTGCAGGCGCGATGATCCTCGCCATCATGAAGCGGCGCCTGTCCTGGGACCTCGTGCGCCAGGCCAGCGAGTCCACCGCCAAGCTGTCGGCCTTCGTGCTGTTCATCCTGGTCGGCGCACGCGTCTTCTCGCTGACCTTCTACGGCGTCAACGGCCACGTCTGGGTCGAGCACCTGCTCGTGTCGCTGCCGGGCGGCCAGGCAGGCTTCCTGATCGTCGTCAACATCATGGTCTTCCTGCTGGCCTTCTTCCTCGACTTCTTCGAGCT
>JAUYMV010000541.1 GCA_030698645.1 Mesorhizobium sp. | reverse complement strand
GTATTTGGCCAGGCCAAGGAACCGCGCATAGGTCTTGTCGTGCTCGGCATAGTCCATCTTCGCGCCCATTTCGAGCGGCCCGGTCGGCGTGTGATCAGCCATCGTCGTCTTCCCCTGGATAGTGACTGTCGCGGACATAGCGAAAAGCCCACGCGAGGGCAATGGCGGGATTGCAGCGAACGCGTGCCCGGTCCCATTCCGCGTGGCCGTGCCCGGATGACGCCACGCTGGAACCGTGCGCCGATCAGAGAGCCGTTTGGCCGCCGCGAGACCCGCCAGCTGACGACGGACCGGCGCCATAGCGGTAGCGCGTCGCGCCTTCGCCCGATCAGCCGCCGAGATTGGGGAAGATGCCGAGCAGGCCGACGACGATGAGATAGATCGCCACGATGTAGTTCAGCAGCCGCGGCATGATGAGGATCAGGACGCCGGCGATGAGAGCGATCAACGGCGAGAGCGGCAAGCCTGCGATGTCCATGTCAAAGCCTCCAGAAGATGCGCGACGCCGCAACCGGCGACGACGACGCTTCTACATGATTTCTCGCCCCCCGCCATGCCCGGCGTGGCTGTGTGCACACTCTTGTGGGTTCCGGCCGGGGTGCGGGCGTCAGGCCGCGGTGGCCATGAATTTGGCCGTCGGCAGGATGGTCAGGGGTTCGAGCTCGCCTTCGTGAGGCTTGCCGAACATCAGCCTTTGCTCGAACGTCGTCGACTTGAAGAACGGGAACCGCAGCCCCGTGCGCGCCGCGATCGAGGCGAAATGCGCCTGGTAGAGGACGACCGGATAGTTCAGCGCCGGATACGGCCGCAATTCGCCGACCTGCTGCGCGTCGAAGACGCGCTTGTAGAAGGCGGCATGGTCGGGACGGATCGTCGACAGGCAATAGTCGGGCTCGAAATACTTGCACGCCATCGCGGCCAGGCGAAGCGTGATGTAGGGCAGATGCGGGTACTGGGCCGTCCAATCCGGATCGGCCGCGAACCGGCTCGGATCGATGAAGGTTTCGCCGGCATCTATCCGCGGGTGCAGGATGTCGCCATAGACCGCCGTGCTGGGAGACTGGCGCCTGTCGGCCGTGACGTGATGCAGCCGCAGGGTGCTGACCAGCACCCCGTCGACATAGATCCCGAACCGCATCGAGTTCGGCAGTTCGTCGAGCCCATCCATCACCATGCGCTGGCTGTTGGCCGAAACCATACCGCTCGCAAGATAGGATTTATAGCGAAGCCGGTAGATGGATTCGAGGTCCTCGCCGTGGTCGCAGCGCCGGTATTCGGTCCGTTCCAGAAGATCGAGCACGTTGCTGGCAAAGTTCGAGGCGGGCATCGCCGTCTCGGGACGTCCGCGACCGGCATCGGCTGAAAAACGAAGCGGCATTTCCGACATCATCATGTCCCCACAGACCGTCACCGAAACCCTACCGGATGGTGACGCGGAGTAAAGTCGAAAAGGCAACCTATTCTGTTTACTTTACGTTAACCTTAACAGAAGGTTAATCGCGGATATGCAACCTTCGCGGGAACTTTCGCGAAGGTGCTCGGGGTTGTCCCCTCAGGCTTTTTTCGCAATGGCGGCTGATTTGAGATCTTTGGCGAAAGGCCAGACGGTGGTCGACATCGTATCGATGCCGGACGCGGTCAGCGCCGATCCGAACAGGAAGCCCTGCACGAGATCCGGCTTCACTTCCTGCGCCAGGATCTTCAACTGCTCGAACGTCTCGACGCCTTCGATCGTCACCGCGAGTCCGAGCGGCCGCGACAGGCCGACGATCCCACGCAGCAGGACAAGCGAGCGCTCGTTCTCGGTGATGTCCTCGATGAAGCTGCGGTCGATCT
>JAUYMV010000540.1 GCA_030698645.1 Mesorhizobium sp. | reverse complement strand
AGGCTCGGCCTCGTCCAGGCCGCGCTCGGCTCCATCGTGGTCCTCACCACCTCCACGCTGAACCGCATCATGGTGGTCGAACTCTCGCTCGCCGCCACCATCCCCGGCGCGCTGGTCGGCCTGCACTACGGCGTCCAGATCGCGCGCCCGCTCTGGGGCCACGGCTCCGATCGTGGCGGCCGCCGCACGCCGTGGATCATCGGCGGCGTCGCGCTGCTGGCGCTGGCCGGCACGGGCGCTGCCCTGTCGGTCGCGCTCATGGCGCAGAACTTCGCGCTCGGGCTGGCGCTCGCCATCGTCGATTTCGTGCTGATCGGCGCCGGCATCGGCGCCGCGGGTACTTCGCTCCTGGCGCTGCTCGCCTCAAGCGTGGCACCGGAGCGCCGTCCGGCGGCCGCCACCGTCGTCTGGCTGATGATGATCTTCGGCATCGCGTTCACCGCCGTCGTCTCCGGCAAATTCCTCGATCCCTTCTCGATGACGCGCCTGGTCGCCGTCGCCGCCTGCGCCGGTCTTGCCGCGCTTCTGCTTACCCTGGTCGCCGTCTGGCGCATCGAGCCCGCGGTCCAGGTATTTTCGGAGCCCGCCGCTCCGCGCGCCACCTTCCGCGCCAGCCTGGCCGACGCCTGGGCCGATCCGCAGGCGCGCCTCTTCACCATCTTCGTCTTCGTCTCAATGCTCGCCTACAGCATGCAGGACCTGATCCTCGAGCCCTTCGCCGGCCTCGTCTTCGCCATGTCGCCGGGCGAGACGACGACGCTGTCCGGCATCCAGAACGGCGGCGTCTTCGCCGGCATGGTGCTGGTCGGTGTCGCCGGCAGCGCGCTGTCGCGCCGCATTCCGTCCATCCTGAAGATCTTCACCGTCGGCGGCTGCGTCCTGTCGGCGCTGGCGCTGATCGCGGTCGCCTCGTCCGCCGCCGCGCCCGATTGGCCGCTCACCGCCAACGTCTTCGCGCTCGGCTTTGCAAACGGCATCTTCGCCGTCGCGGCGATCGCCTCGATGATGGCGCTTGCCGGCGCCGCCGGCAAGGATCGCATCGGCCTGCGCATGGGTCTCTGGGGCGCCGCCCAGGCGATCGCCTTCGGCCTCGGCGGATTCACGGGCACCGTCGCCGTCGACCTGCTGCGCGCCGTTGGAACGTCCGTGCCGCTCGCCTATGCCGGCGTCTTCCTGCTCGAGGCCGCCATCTTCCTCGTCGCGGCGGCGGTGGCGCTGCGCATCGCCCGTTCCGGCGCGCGCGGCAATTCCATCTTTGACAAGGGCGGACCGGCCGCCCTCCAGGCGGCGGAGTGAGCATGACCCAGAGCCCGACCACCGACTACGATGTCGTCGTCATCGGCGGCGGCCCGGCCGGCGCCACCGCCGCGACCGACCTCGCCCTCGCCGGACACCGCGTCCTGCTGGTCGACCGCGAGGGTCGGATAAAACCCTGCGGCGGCGCCATTCCCACGCGCGCCATCGAGGATTTCGACATCCCGGCCGAGCAATTGAAGGCGCGCATCCATTCGGCCCGCATCGTCGCCCCATCCAATGCCCATGTCGACATGAAGATCGACAAGGGTTTTGTCGGAATGGTCGACCGCGACGTCTTCGACGCCTGGCTGCGCGCCCGCGCGCGGGAAACCGGCGCGTCCTATCTCGCCGGCGCGTTCCTGGGCGCGACGCGCGAGGCCGGCGGCCGGCTCGACATCCAGCTCAAGCCGAAGGACGGCGCCGCGCCGTTGCATGTGTCGGCCCGCATGATCGTCGGCGCCGACGGCGCGAACTCGGCGGTGCGGCGCGTCATGTTCGGCAAGGAGAAGAAGCCGCCCTACGTCTTCGCCTATCATGAGATCGTCGCATCGCCGCCGGGCAGCGGAGGCTTCGATCCCAAGCGCTGCGACGTCTACTACCAGGGCCACATCTCGCCGGATTTCTACGGCTGGGTCTTTCCGCACGGCGACACGACCAGCGTCGGCGTCGGCAGCGCCGTCAAGGGCTTCGACCTGAAGGAGGCGACGCGCCTGCTGCGCGAGGCGGCCGGCCTCGGCGGCCAGGCGACCATCCGCGAGGAGGGCGCGCCGCTGCCCCTGAAGCCGCTGCGGCGCTGGGACAACGGAACCGACACGCTGCTTGCGGGCGACTCCGCCGGCGTCGTCGCGCCGTCCTCGGGGGAGGGCATCTACTACGCCATGCTCTGTGGCCGCCTGGCCGCCCAGTCGGCGACCGAATTCCTCGCCACCGGCAAGGCGCGCGCGCTTCGCCGCGCCCGAAAACGCTTCATGCGCGAGCATGGCCGCGTCTTTCTCGTGCTCGGCATCATGCAGGGCTTCTGGTATCGCAGCGACAAGCGCCGCGAGCGCTTCGTCGCCATCTGCGCCGATCCCGACGTCCAGCGCCTGACCTGGGAGTCCTATCTCAACAAGCGGCTGGTGCGCACCGACGTGATGGGCCACGTCCGCGTCTTCTTCAAGGATCTGCGCCAGATCTTCCGCCTCGCGCTGCCCTAGACATGCCGCCCGTCCTCGCCGCCCTGATCGATGACGGCAGCATCACGCTCGTCGCCATCGCCGTGTTGCTGGTCGAACTCGTTTTTCTCTGGCTTGCCGCCCGCCGCCGGTCAGGCATGCGCTTCGCGCCCTACCTCGCCAACGGCCTCTCGGGCCTCTGCCTGATCCTGGCGCTGCGCGCCGCGCTCCTGGACAGCGGCGCAGGCCCCGTCGCGCTCTGGCTTGGCCTCGGCCTCGTGGCCCATGTGGCCGATGTCGTCGGCCGCCTGCGTCGATCTTGATCGCGCTCGGCCAGGCGCAAAGAGCAGTGCCTCCCTGCGCGGAAGTGGGCACGGCTGAGAGATGAGTTGGCACTCCTGATTTTCGCGTCAGCTCACAAGACGAAGCGTCATCCTCGGGCTTGTCCCGAGGATCTGCCGACATTCGCGGCTTCCCGACAGCACCGTCGGAGGGAGCCCATCTCCTCCGCAGATCCTCGGGACAAGCCCGAGGATGACGGCGATGGAGGCACCAGGATCGCGAACAACTCCCCTACTGCGCCGGCGCCGGCTGCTGCGCGCCGCTTGCGCCGACCATTCCGCCCAAGGCGGTCAGCGTCGCGTATTGCGCGATTAGTTCGGGCAGGCTTTCCGTCGCATGGGCGCCGAGATTGCCGCCCTTGTCCGCGAAGCCGCGATAATAGGCAATCGTACGCTGGTGCACAAAGGTCGTCGCCTCGACATAGGACTTGTCGAAATCGGCGCCCTCCAGCGGCTCGAGCTTGCCGAGCATGCCCTGCTGCTCGCCATCCACCGACGGCGCGGCGATCTCCACCTTGTCCGCCTGGCCGGCCGCGCGCGTCGCCTCCATCCGTCGCGTGTGCGCGCTTGAGAGATCGGCGGCCAGCGCCTTGACCTCGGCCGACGCGGCCCTGGTCTCGGCCAGTTCCGAAGCCCGTACGATGAACATGTCGGCCGACGTCGCGACTGAGACGAATTCATAGGGCGAGGACAGCGGCGCCGGCTCGATCTGCGTTTCGGGAATCGTCGGGGTCACCGTCTCGTTCTGCGTCTGCGCCACGGCGGCAAAGGGCAGCAGGGCCAGAATCGGCAATGCAATGAGAATGGATGTCTTCATGGGACGGTCTCCTGGAGCAAGCGAAGTGAATCGTGTCGAACAGAGTTCGCCAAACTCGCGCCGTCGTCATGAGTTCCAAAGTAAAAGCAATGAAAGGCACCAAAAGCGCCTTCCAGGACGATACATCCGTACAATACCGAAATGCAGGAATGGGAGTCGATTACTTCCTGACGCTGCGTCAGACTGACGTTCCGTCGACAGGATCTCCGTCCAGCCTGCCTTCGAGAAAGACCCTGCTGCCGCGAATGTCCGGCTCCTCTATGGTGATCAGGTCGAGCCGGGTCAGCTTTTGCGTGCGGTCGGCGAACAGCCGGTTCGCCTGCCGCAGCCGCGCCCGGTCGAGCGCGTTGCGGATCGAGCGCGCATTGGAGAAATGCGGCAGCGTCTTGCGCCGCGCGATGTATTCCTCGAGCGCAATCCCCGCACCCTCGCTCAGCCGGTAGTTCTGCCCCTCCAGCATGATCTCGGCGATCGATTTCAGCTCCGTCGCCGAGTAGTCCGGAAAGTCGATATGGTGCGCGATGCGCGAGCGCATGCCCGGATTGCTGTCGAAGAAGCGGTCCATCTTGGCCTTGTAGCCGGCCAGGATCACGACCAGATCGTCGCGGTTGTTCTCCATGAACTGCAGCAGGATCTCGATCGACTCCTGGCCGTAGTCGCGCTCGTTCTCCGGCTTGTAGAGATAATAAGCCTCGTCGATGAACAGCACGCCGCCCATCGCCCGCTTGATGATCTCGCGCGTCTTCGGCGCCGTATGGCCGACATATTGCCCGACGAGGTCATCGCGGGTGACCGACACCAGGTGTCCTTCTCGGACATAGCCGAGGCGATGCAGGATCTCCGCCATGCGCAGCGCCACCGTCGTCTTGCCGGTGCCCGGATTGCCGGTGAAGTTCATGTGCAGCGTCGGCTGCGCCGACGAGATGCCGAATTTCTGCCGCAGCCGGTCGACCAGCAGCAGCGCCGCGATCTCGCGGATGCGCGTCTTGACCGGCGCCAGCCCGACCAGGTCGCGGTCGAGCTTGTCCATCACCTCATGGATGTTCGACGACCGGAACTCGGCTTCCAGGTCGACGACCGCGTCGTCGGCAAGCGAGGTTTCGGCGTGGGGGGATAGTGCGTTGTTCATCAGCTCAGCTCACTCGAACGCCCCCTCTCCGCCTCGCTTCGCTCGGCACCTCTCCCCCCGCCGGGGGGAGAGGTGCCGAGGCGAAGCCGACGGAGAGGGGGGCTTCCT
>JAUYMV010000539.1 GCA_030698645.1 Mesorhizobium sp. | reverse complement strand
ATGGTGCCGAGCGCTAAAATCGCCTTGAGATTTTCGAAGCGTCCGATCGTCGCCGAGAGGAAACGCCGGCAGGTATTGATCTCGCCGCCGTCCGGCTTGTTGTCGGGCGGCACGCAGCGGACCGCGTTGGTGATGGCGGTGCCGGCGAGTTCCAGCCCGTCGTCGATGCGCGCGTCGAAGTTGCCGCGCGCGAACCCGAAGCGGGTCAGCGTCCGGTAGAGGAGATCGCCGGCATAGTCGCCGGTGAACGGTCGTCCGGTGCGGTTTGCCCCGCGCAGGCCAGGCGCCAGGCCGACGATCAGGAAGCGCACCGAGGCGTCGCCTTCCGGCGGCGCGAAGGTCGGCACCGGCGCGTTGAACCAGTCGGGCTGCTTCTGCCGCGACAAGGCGATGAAATCGTGCAGTCGCGGACAGAGCGGACAGTCGCGCGACGGTTCCGCCGCGCAAATCGCCTGGCTCACAGGTCGTCTTCCTCGAAGTCGGGCGTCTCGACGCGGCGCACCGGACGGTCGACGATCTCCCGGCCGATCTCGGCCCGCAGCGTCATCAGGTCGATGAAATGATCGGCCTGGCGGCGCAGATCGTCGGCGATCATCGGCGGCTGCGAAGCCATCGTGGAGATCACGGTCACCTTGCGGCCGCGCCGCTGCAGCGCCTCGACCAGCGAGCGGAAATCCCCGTCGCCCGAAAAGATCACGTAGTGGTCGACCACATCGGCTTGCTCGAGCGCGTCGATAGCGAGCTCGATATCCATGTTGCCCTTGATCTTGCGCCGCCCGGTCGAGTCGGTGAATTCCTTGGCGGGCTTGGTGACGACCTTGTAGCCATTGTAGTCGAGCCAGTCGATCAGCGGTCGGATCGACGAATATTCCTGATCCTCGATCAGCGCGGTGTAGTAATAGGCCCGCAGCAGATAGCCGCGCTTCTGGAAGCTCGAAAGCAGCTTGCGGTAGTCGATGTCGAAGCCAAGCGCCTTCGACGTCGCATAGAGATTGGCGCCGTCGATGAAGAGGGCGATCTTTTCCCTGGCGTCGAACATGTGCAATTCCCCTGTCGCCGAAACAAATCATTCGAAACGCGCTTTCCGTCGGGGCGGAACAGCGGCAGCTTAAATAGTCCTGCAAAGGTCACCTAGCGCTGCCGTAACGGCATTCCAAGTGCTGTCGGCATCAGTGCAAGCGAAAGTGACCGGGATGTGATGTTGTGACGCGGCGAAGGCTCTTTCCGTAAAACATCCAGCTTCGCGCCGCCGGCCGGCTGCGTGCTTGTAATTGATGGCGGAACGGGCTAAGCAGCCGCGAATATCTCCACCACATTCATGCAAGAAAGGGGCAGTCCATGGCCCGCGTAACCGTTGAAGATTGCATCGACAAGGTCGAGAACCGTTTCGAGCTGGTCCTCTTGGCCGGCCATCGCGCCCGCCAGATCAGCCAGGGCGCGCCGATCACGGTCGACCGCGACAACGACAAGAACCCCGTGGTCGCGCTCCGCGAGATCGCCGACGAGACGCTTTCGCCCGACGACCTGAAGGAAGACCTGATCCATTCGCTGCAGAAGCATGTCGAGGTCGACGAGCCGGAGGCCGACGGCCAGGATCTCATCGTCAAGTCCGGCGCCACCGCCGACGCGGCCGCCGCCGACAATGACGACGATCAGGTGGTCTTCGACCGCATGACCGAGGACGACCTCCTCGCTGGCATCGAAGGCCTCGTTGCGCCGGAAAAAAGCGACGATTTCTGAACGACGCTTCGGCGCGGCGCTTTCGTGCCGCCGCATTCATGTCTATCAATGGGGTGCGCCGCGCGATGATGCGCGGCGCATTTTCCATTTTTGGCCTGGAATCCGCCCATGATGCGTCAATATGAGCTTGTCGAGCGCGTCCAGCGCTACAAGCCCGACGTCAACGAGGCGCTGCTCAACAAGGCCTATGTCTATGCCATGCAGAAGCATGGCCACCAGCGCCGCGCCTCGGGCGACCCCTATTTCTCGCATCCGCTCGAAGTCGCCGCGATCCTGACCGAGATGCATCTTGACGAGGCGACCATCGCGGTCGCCCTGCTGCATGACACGATCGAGGACACCACCGCGACGCGTCAGGAGATCGACGAGCTGTTCGGCCCCGATATCGGCCGGCTGGTCGAGGGCCTGACCAAGCTGAAGCGTCTCGACCTGGTGTCCAAGAAGGCCGAACAGGCCGAAAACCTGCGCAAGCTCCTGCTGGCCATTTCCGAGGACGTGCGCGTCCTCCTCGTCAAGCTCGCCGACCGGTTGCACAACATGCGCACATTGCAGCACGTGCCCGAAAGCAAGCGCCTGCGCATCGCCGAGGAGACGATGGAGATCTATGCGCCGCTGGCCGGCCGCATGGGCATGCAGGACATGCGCGAGGAGCTCGAGGAACTGGCCTTCCGCTTCGTCAATCCGGACGCCTACCGGACGGTGACCGAGCGCCTGTCGGGTTTCGTCGAAAAGAGCCGTCCGGTCATCGAGGAGATCGAGAAGACGCTGTCGGCGATGTTTGCCGAGAACGGTATCAAGGCGTCCGTCAAGGGCCGCCAGAAGAAGCCCTGGTCGGTGTTTCGCAAGATGGAAGCCAAGGCGCTGTCCTTCGAGCAGCTCTCCGACATCATCGGCTTTCGCGTCGTCGTCGAAAGCGTCGCGGACTGCTACCGCGCGCTGGGAGCCATCCACACGACGTGGCAGATGGTGCCCGGACGCTTCAAGGACTACATCTCGATCCCCAAGCAGAACGACTACCGCTCGATCCACACGACGATCGTCGGGCCGTCGCGCCAGCGCGTCGAGCTGCAGATCCGCACGCACGAGATGGACCGGGTCGCCGAATACGGCGTCGCCGCCCATTCCATCTACAAGGATGGGCCGAAGCGGCCGAATGGCGCCGGCTACACGATCTCCAGCGAGACCAACGCCTATGCCTGGCTGCGCCGTACGATCGAGTCGCTGGCCGAAGGCGACAACCCGGAAGATTTCCTCGAAAACACCAAGCTGGAACTGTTCCAGGATCAGGTCTTCTGCTTCACGCCGAAGGGCATGCTGATCGCCCTGCCGCGCGGCGCGACGCCGATCGACTTCGCCTATGCTGTGCACACCGACGTCGGCGATACCTGTGTCGGCGCCAAGGTCAACAAGCGGGTCATGCCGCTGATGACGGAACTGCAAAACGGCGACGAGGTCGAGATCATCCGCTCCAAGGCGCAGGTGCCGCCAGCCGCCTGGGAATCGGTGGTGGTCACCGGCAAGGCGCGCTCGGCAATCCGCCGCGCCACCAAGATGGCGATCCGCAAGCAATATTCCGGGCTCGGCATCCGTATCCTCGAGCGCGCCTTCGAGCGATCCGACAAGGCCTTCACCAAGGAGATGCTGAAGCCGGTGCTGCTGCGGCTCGCGCGCAAGGACATCGACGACGTGCTGGCCGCGGTCGGGCGTGGAGAACTCTCGTCGGCGGATGTCATGAAGGCGGTCTATCCGGGCATCAAGGAAGAACGCGTTGCGCTGCCGCCGAAGCCGCGCGAGGAGGGCTGGTCGAAGCTGCGCAACGCCGCCTCTATGCTGTTCCAGATTCCCGGCCTGTCATCGGCGCGCAAGGACAAGCAATCCGGCAAGGATATCGGCGCCCTGCCGATCCGCGGCGTCCGCGGCGACCTGCCGGTGCAGTTCGCGCCCGAGGGCGCCGTGCCGGGCGACCGCATCGTCGGCATCCTGCAGCCCGGCGCCGGCATCACCATCTATCCGATCCAGTCGCCCTCGCTTATGGCCTTCGACGACCAGCCGGAGCGCTGGATCGACGTGCGTTGGGATATCGACGAAGAGAAGAAGGAACGCTTTCCGGCCCGTATTTCGGTGACGGCCATCAACTCACCCGGATCGCTCGCCGATATCGCCCAGGTGGTCGCCGCCAACGACGCCAACATACACTCGCTGTCGATGGTCCGTCCGGCCCCCGATTTCACCGAGATGGTGATTGACCTCGAGGTCTGGGACCTCAAACATCTGAACAGGCTGATTTCGCAGTTGAAGGACAACGGCGCCGTCAGCGAGGCGAAGCGCGTCAATGGCTGATGCGAGGGCGCAAACCGGGGGCACCATGACGACCGACGAAGTATTGCAGGTTTTCCGCGACGCCGGCGCCGTGCTGGAGGGGCATTTCATCCTCACCTCGGGTCTGCGCAGCCCGATCTTCCTGCAGAAGGCGCGCGTCTTCATGCATGCCGACAAGACGGAGCTACTCTGTCGGGCGCTCGCCGCGAAGATCCGCGCCGAGGTCCCAGGCCAGATCGACTATGTCGTCGGCCCGGCGATCGGCGGCATCATCCCGGCCTACGAGACCTCGCGCCATCTCGGCGTCCCGGCGATCTGGGTGGAGCGCGAGGGTGGCGAATTTCGCCTGCGCCGCTTCGAGATAGCCGAAGGCGCCCGCGTCGTCATCGTCGAGGACATCGTGACCACCGGCCTGTCGATCCGCGAGACCATCGACTGCCTGCGCGGCATCGGCGCCGAGGTGCTCGCCGCAGCCTGCATCGTCGACCGGTCGGCCGGAAAGACCAAGGTCGGTGTGCCGCTGATTTCGCTCGCCGAATACGAGGTGCCGGCCTATCCGGCCGACCGCCTGCCGCCGGAACTGGCAGCCATTCCCGCCGTGAAGCCAGGCAGCCGGAACCTCTGACGGGCCGCTCGCCGGGGCGCAGACGCGAGGTTGTGCGGCATGCGCGCCGTGTCTATATCGGGGTATGATCTTCAGGCGACGCATACCGGCCGATTTTTGGGAGCGAGCACGGATTTTTCTGTGGCCGCGTCGCTCCTTTGGGCGCTCGGCGCTCTACATCAAGAAGCGCATCCTGCGTCTTTCGGCGACGCCGCATGCCGTTGCGGCGGGGGTCGCGGCCGGCGTCTTCGCGTCATTCCTGCCGTTCATGGGAACCCATTTCGTCATCGCCGCGGCGGTCGCCTTCATCATTCGCGGCAACATGCTGGCCTCGGCCCTCGGAACCGCGGTCGGCAATCCGCTCACCTTTCCCTTCATATGGGGCGCGACCTACGAACTCGGTCGATTTATCCTGTATGGCAGGCATCCGGGCGACATCGAGCCGTTGCATCTCGGCAAGGCGCTTTGGCATCTCGAGTTCACGCAGTTGTGGACGCCGCTCCTGAAACCGATGACCGCTGGAGGCGTGCCGCTCGGCCTGCTGTTCGGCCTCGTCTTCTATGGTCTGACGCGATGGGCGACGTCGGCCTTCCAAAGGCAGAGGCGCAAGCGCTTGCTGGCGCGCAGCGCGCCCGGTCGCGCGCGCGCGATATCTCAGGAAACCGGCGCATGATCATCGGTCTGGGCAGCGATCTGATTGACATCAGGCGTGTGCAGAAATCGCTCGATCGTTTCGGCGAGCGCTTCACCAGCCGCCTGTTCACCGAGATCGAGCAGGCGAAGTCGGACCGGCGCAAGGAGCGCGCCGCATCCTACGCCAAGCGCTTCGCCGCCAAGGAAGCCTGTTCCAAGGCGCTCGGGACCGGCCTGTCGCGCGGCGTGTTCTGGCGCGACATGGGCGTGGTGAACCTGCCCGGCGGAAAGCCGACGATGAACCTGACCAACGGCGCCGCCGCTCGCCTAGCGGCGATGACCCCGGACGGCTGCCGCGCCGTCATTCATCTGACGATCACGGACGACTTTCCGCTCGCGCAGGCTTTTGTGATTATCGAGGCGCTGCCGGTCGAATGATTGCCACGATCGGGGAGGCAAGCACATCGCGCGGTCGCATAGCGATTGCCCCTTGCCGGGCGAGTCGCTAAAGACACACCGATGCGAATTGAGGACGATATGAGCGTGGCGGAAAAAACTGCGAAGAAATCCGGTGGACTTGGCGAGACGATCAGCGTCATCGTCCAGGCATTGCTGCTGGCGCTCGTCATCCGCACATTCCTCTTCCAGCCTTTCTCGATCCCGTCCGGATCGATGCGGCCAACGCTGCTCGAGGGCGACTATCTGTTCGTCACCAAATGGGCCTACGGCTATTCGCGACACTCCCTGCCGTTCTCGCCGGATCTGTTCTCCGGCCGCATCTGGGGCGCCGATCCGGAGCGCGGCGACGTGGCCGTGTTCAAATATCCGCCGAATCCCTCGCTCGACTATATCAAACGCGTTATCGGCCTGCCCGGTGACCGCATCCAGATGATCGACGGCGTGCTCAACATCAATGGCGTGCCGGTGCAGCGCCAGCTGACCGGCCAGATCGACAATCCGGACATCACCGAGGAACAGCGACCCGTCGACGTCTACCGCGAGACCCTTCCGAACGGCGTCTCCTACGACACGCTCGACCTTTCGCCGAACGCGATCACCGACCGGACGCGCGAATTCACGGTCCCCGCCGGCCACTATTTCATGATGGGCGACAACCGGGACAACTCCGCGGACAGCCGCGTCTTCGGCTTCGTTCCGGCGGAAAACCTCGTTGGCCGCGCCAACATCATCTTCTTCTCCATCGCCGAGGGCTCGAGCCCGCTGGAGATCTGGAAATGGCCGACCGACATGCGCCCCGGCCGTCTGTTCAATTTTGTCAACTGACCGGCCAAGACCCCGCCCGGAGCGCCTGACCGGCGAGGCGCTGGCAGCCGCCCTGGGCGCGCGCATCGGCCACCGGTTTCTCGACGCCGCCAGGCTGCAGCGCGCGCTGACCCATGCGAGCGCGCGCGGCGAAGCCGGTTCCGACTACGAACGCTTCGAATTTCTCGGCGACCGTGTGCTCGGCCTCGTCATTGCGGAGATGCTGTTCCAGGAATATCCGCAGGCAGATGAGGGCGAGCTGTCGCGCCGGCTGAACGCGCTGGTCAATGCCGAGACCTGCGCGGAGATCGCCGAGGAGATCGGGCTGCACGAGTTCGTCCTGGCGGGCCGGGAACTGAAGGCGCTGACCGGCCGCAAGCGCACCAATCTGCGCGCCGACGTGATGGAAGCGCTGATCGCCGCGGTCTTCCTCGATGGCGGCATCGACGCCGCGCGCAGCCTGATCCTGCCCCACTGGCGGCCGCGGGCGGCACTCGTCACTGCGGCCAGGCGCGACGCCAAGACCGGCCTGCAGGAATGGGCGCATCAGCAAAACGGCTCGGCGCCGGTCTACAAGATCGAGAGCCGCAAGGGTCCGGACCATGACCCGGAATTCACCATCGTCGTGCGTGTCGATGGATTCGAACCCGGCCACGGCACGGGACGGTCGAAGCGGGAGGCCGAACAGGCAGCAGCGGCCGCCATGCTCATGCGCGAAGGCGTATGGGACGGAAACGGAGAAGAGCGATGAGCGAGATCGAGACGGCGGCGGCCCCGACGCGTTCCGGTTTCGTGGCGTTGATTGGCGCGCCGAACGCCGGAAAGTCGACGCTGGTAAACCAACTCGTCGGCACCAAGGTGTCGATCGTCACGCACAAGGTGCAGACGACCCGCGCGCTGGTGCGCGGCATCGCCATCCACAGACAAGCGCAGATCGTCTTCGTCGACACGCCGGGCATCTTCAAGCCAAAGCGCCGGCTCGACACCGCCATGGTGACGACAGCCTGGGGCGGCGCCAAGGATGCCGACATCGTGCTGGTGCTGATCGATGCGGAGCGCGGCGTGAAGGGCGACGCGGACGCGATCCTGACGCATATCTCCGCCGAGGGGCAGCCGAAGATCCTGATCCTCAACAAGGTCGACCGGGTCAAGCCGGAGGCGCTGCTGGCGCTGACCGAGACGATCAACGCGCGCGTCGCCTTCAAGCGCACCTTCATGATTTCCGCGCTGACCGGGTCCGGCTGCAAGGATCTGCTCGACTATCTGGCCGAAGCGCTGCCGGAAGGGCCTTGGTACTACCCGGAAGACCAGATCTCCGACCTGCCGATGCGCCAACTCGCCGCCGAGATCACGCGCGAAAAGCTCTATCTGCGCCTGCACCAGGAACTGCCCTATTCCTCGCATATCGAGACGGAGAAGTGGGAGGAGAAGAAGGATGGCTCGGTGCGCATCGAGCAGGTCATCTATGTCGAGCGCGACAGCCAGAAGAAGATCGTGCTCGGCCACAAGGGCGAGACGATCCGCTCGATCGGCCAGGCCTCGCGCAAGGACATCGCCGACATCCTCGGCCAGAAGGTGCATCTGTTCCTGTTCGTCAAGGTGCGCGAGAACTGGGGCGACGATCCCGAGCGCTATCGCGAGATGGGGCTGGAGTTTCCACGGTCGTAGGCGATTGCAAGAGTTGCGGACGGTGGCGAAGCCGAGTGCTCCTCAGGCCGTTTTCGGCAGCCGCGATGTCCGCTCGACCAGATCGGCGAGCGGCTCCGGCCGGTGCAGCAGGAAACCCTGTCCGTAGCCGATGCCCAATTCGGCCAGAAGCGCCAGCGTATCCTCCTGCTCGATCTTCTCGGCAACGACGGCGTAGCCGAGGCTCTTCGCGATGCCGGCAATCGCGGTGACGATCTCGCGGTCGTAGCGGCTCGTCGTCATGTGCTCGACGAACGAACCGTTGATCTTGATACTGTCGATCGGAAAGCGCCTCAGATATTCGAATGAACTCATGCCGGCGCCGAAATCGTCGAGGCTGACGCGGCAGCGCCTTTCGCGGGCGTTCAGGATGAACTGCTCGGCGGCCTCGAAATTCGTGACGGCGGTCGTCTCCGTGATCTCGAAGGTGATGCTGGAGGCGGGCGTCCCGGTGCGGTCGATGACGCAATCGACGAATTCCCAGAGCAGGGGATCGCTGAGGGTCTGTGCCGACAGGTTGAAGCCGAGCCGCAGGCAGCCCGCCGCCATCGCCGCGCCATAGCGCTCGAGCGCGGTCTTGAAAATCCAGCGATCGAGCTTGGAGGCGACGCCGAAGCGCTCGGCGGCGGGAATGAACTCGCCAGGTGGGATCAACCGGCCATCCTTGGCGATCAGGCGCGCGAGGACTTCAACATTGCCGCCCTTTCCCCATGGCGCGCCGATCCTGTGAATCTGCTGGCCGAAGAGCGCGATCCGGTCGCTTTCGAGCGCATCCATCGTTTCCGATGCCATGCGCGCCGCGTTGAGGCCGCTCGTGGAGGCGCTGCTCTGCGTCGAAAACAGCGAAAAGCGGTTCCGCCCCGAGGCCTTCGCGGCGTAACAGGCGTCGTCGGCGCAGGCGAGCGCGTCCGCAACCGTTGCGTTGCGGTCCTCGACGAAAGCGATCCCGATGCTGGCGGCGAGTTTTCGCGGGCCGGCGCTCGGGCCGAGATCCGCATCCCGGATGGCCGTCAGGATGCTGCCCGCAAGAGCCTCGGCCGCCGGCACGCCGCAGTTCGGCACGATCAGCGCGAATTCGTCGCCGCCCAGACGTGCGGCGTGGGCCGAGGCTGGAATAGCGGCGCGGATGCCGGCCGAAATGCGCTTCAGCGCGACGTCGCCGGCCGCATGTCCGGCAAAATCGTTCAGCGCCTTGAAGTAGTCGAGGTCGATGTAGAACACGCCGAGCGGAAAGGCCGCTCCATCGTTCTTCGCCTCGGTGAGCAAGTCGTCGAACGCGACCCTGTTGAGCAGGCCGGTCAGCGGATCGTGGCGCGCCGCATAGGCAAGCTCCTGCTCGCGTTTGTGTTCCTCGGTGACGTCGCGCAGCGTTCCCAGGATATGGCCCGTCGTCTGCGGCTCGGGAATGTAGCGCACCAGGGATTCGACGAAGCGCACCTCGCCATCGCGGCGGACAATGCGATAGCGGGACGAAACGACGTGCTTCGACCCGACCGGAATGTTGTGCGCCTGTTCGGCCAGTTCCTTGTCTTCGGGGTGCAGGAAGCTCGGCCACAAGTCGCCTGACACCTCGGCGGAATCGCTCTGGACGCCGAAGATCGAACGGGTCCGCTCGTCCCAGAAGCTCCGCGCTTTGTCGATGTCGTAGTGCCAGATGCCGGTCCCGCTGGCGGCGAGCGCCAGGCGGAAGCGCGCATTGACCTGCTCCAGCGCGTATTCCGCAGCCTTCTGCCTGCTGATGTCGGTCTGCACGCCGACCATCCGGAGCGGCTTGCCGTCGGCTGCGCGTTCGATCACGCCGCCGCGGTCGAGCACCCAGACCCAGTGGCCGGATTTGTGCTTCAGCCTGAGTTCGGTTTCGATGATGTCGGTCAAACCCGCGAGATGGCGGTCGCCGCTGGCGACTGCGCGCTCCCGATCGTCCGGGTGGGTCAGCTTCAGCCACAGATCGCTATCCGAAGGAAGCTCGCTCAATTCATAGCCGAGCATGCGCGCCCACGTCGCCGAATAGAAGCACTCGTCGGTTCTGAGGTCCCAGTCCCAGACGCCAAGCTGCGCGCGGTCGAGCGCGCGCTCCCAGAACTCTTCATCGCGCCGGTTGCCGGACTTCTCAGCCATTCCAGGACTCGCAATCAGGTGGTTCTCTAAACTGCGCACAATCTCGAAAACAAGCCGTTAACCGACGACCGCAACGCGGCGGTTTTCACGCTTGCCACGCGCCTCCCTTGCGTTTTTCGCAGCCGTTGGCGAAGGTCCCTCCATGGAATGGCGCGACGAGGGAATCATCATCGGCGTGCGCAGGCATGGCGAGACGAGCATCATCCTCGAGGCCATGACGCGCGGCCACGGCCGGCACATGGGCCTCGTGCGCGGCGGCCGCTCGCGCAAGATGCAGCCCATGCTGCAGCCGGGCAACCGCGTCGACCTGCTCTGGCGCGCGCGCATCGACGAGCATCTGGGCGCCTTCCAGGCCGAGCCGCTGGAACTGAACGCCGGCCGCCTGTTCGACACGGCGACGGCCGTCTACGGCATGCAGACGCTCGCCGCCCATCTGCGCCTGTTGCCCGAGCGCGATCCCCACCCGGCGCTCTACGAGACGCTCGGCCTCGTGCTTCGTCATCTTGGCGATGCCGCGGAGGCTGGCGAACTGATCGTCCGCTTCGAACTGCTGATCCTCGATGAACTTGGCTTCGGCCTCGATCTCAGCCGCTGCGCGGCGACCGGGTCGCTCGACGATCTGGTCTACGTGTCGCCGAAGTCCGGCCGCGCGGTATCGCGCAGGGCAGGGCTCGCCTTCCACGATCGCATGCTGGCGCTGCCGGCATTCCTGGCGCGGGGCTCGGGCCTGCGCGCCGACCTCGAGGCGTTCGAGCAGGCGTTCCGCCTGACCGGCCACTTCTTCGAGCGGCACGTCTACGAGCCGCGTGGCATGGCGCCGCCGGACGCCCGCAACGGCTTTGTCATGGCGATGCGCAAGAGCCTTGCCGCACGCCTCGGAGAAACCGTCGAATGAGCGAGGTCGAACTCTTTCCGGGCTATGTCTCGCGGCTCGGCATCGGCACGATCCCGCGCGCCGACATCGCCGCCTATTCGGGCATTGACCTGCTGCAGCGGCTGATCGACGGGCTTTATCCGGCGCCGGCAATCGGCCTGCGACTCAATTATGGCCTCACCGAAGTGTCCGAGGGCCGCGCGGTGTTTCGCGGCCTGCCGGGCGCGCGCCACCTCAATCCGCTCGGCTCCGTGCATGGCGGCTGGGCGGCGACGATCCTCGATTCGGCACTCGCCTGCGCCGTCCAGACGCTGCTCGCAAAAGGCGAGGCCTACACGACGGCCGAGTTCAAGGTGAACCTGACGCGGCCGATCACCACCAAGACCGGCGAAGTCGTCTGCGAGGGCAGGGTGGTCCACAAGGGCCGCACGCTGGCCGTCTCCGAGGCGACGCTGAAGGATAGGGACGGCAAGCTGCTGGCGTTCGGTACTGAAACTTGCGCGATCTTCCCTTTCGCCAATCTTGCAGGCGGCTGAGCGGCACAACACAGTCCTGAAACAGCCGATCGCTAGACACGCTCGCAACGCAGGACTTTGGGGCAGGACATGGACAGCTTTATCGGAATCATCGCGCTGGTCGTGCTGATCTATTTCGTGGTGCGGTTGCATTCGCGCGTCGGCCAACTCGAGTTCGAGGTCGGTAGACTGCGCGCTTTGCCGGCACCGGGCGCGGCGGCTACTGCCGAAGCGGCCGAGGCGACCGTGGACGAGGTGGCGAATGCGCCGGCGGTGGCCGAGCCAGCCGGATCGATCGCGGCCACGACGCCGGGTGCGCCCCTCGCGCAGGAGGCGGTTGAGGCGGATGCCGATTTCCAGGGACCGTGGGCGCCGCCTGCGCCGGCCGATCAGGCGCCATCCTCGCCCGAGGCCGCTGCCCCGAAACAGGACATCGAGAGCGCGCTCGGCTCGCGCTGGGCAGTGTGGGTCGGCGGCCTGGCGCTCGCCTTCGGCGCCGTCTTCCTGATCCGCTACTCGATCGAATCCGGCATCTTCGGACCCAAGGTCCGCTTGACCATGGCGGCGCTGTTCGGCGTGCTGCTCGTCGCCGCCGGCGAGTTCATCCGGCGCACCGGCTTCAAGGTTCCCGTCCAGGGACTCGCCGGCGCCTATGTGCCGGGCATCCTGACGGCGGCCGGATCCTTCGCGTTGTTCGGGTCGATCTATGCGGCGCACGGCCTCTACGGCTTCATCGGACCGGCAACCGCCTTCGTTCTGCTCGGCATCGTCGCGCTCGGCACGCTCGCCGCCGCCCTCGTCCACGGCCAGGCGCTGGCCGGGTTGGGCCTGCTCGGTTCGCTGGTGACGCCGGTCCTGGTCGCTTCGGAATCGCCCAATCCTTGGGTCTTGTTCGGCTATCTGGCGATCGTGCTTGCCGCCAACACCGCGGTCGCGCGGCTACGTGTCTGGGTCTTCCTGGCAACGGCCGGCATGGTGGGGACCGGCCTATGGTGCCTGATCTACATGTACGAATCCGCCACTGTGGAACTTCCGGTGGTGATGTTCATCGATGTCGTCATGCTGGCGACGCTGGCGTTTATCTGGCTCGGTCGCCCTTGGGCGGGCCTCGATGCGGTCTTTGCCAGGCACCTCGACCTGCCGTCGGCCGCGACCGGCCTGTTCGTTGCGGTCTCGGCAACCGCGATGATGGCCGATCCGGTCCTGGCGAACGCCTGGGGCGATGTGTTCGGCGCGCTTCTGATCGCCGCGATGGTGGCCGTCGCGCTGCACCGGCCCGCCGGCGTGCCGCTTCTGTTTGGAGCCGGCATCGCGACCATCGTCGTCTACACGGGCCACGCGCTTACCGGCAGCTTCGCTTTCGGATTCCTTGATGGCGGCGTCTTCGTCGATGGCTTGCCAATGCCGGCGGCGACATCGCTGACGCGCTGGATCGGCCTTGGCCTCGGCGTCCTGTTCCTCGCGACCGGATTTCAATCGGCCCGCCAACATGTCGCCGGTGAGCCGATCCGCGCCGCGATCTGGGCCGGTTGGGGAGCGCTCGTGCCGCTCGTCGTTCTGGCCAGCCTGTGGTTCGCGTTCGGTAATGTCGATGTTGACTTGGGCTATGCATCTGTCGCCCTCGTCCTGACGGTGCTGCTTGCTGCTGGCGGCGAGGCGATCGCGCGGCGGGAGGAGCCGGCCCTTTTCGGCGGCCACGCCGTGACGCTTGCGCTGATCGGCGCGGCGACGGCGGCCGTCCTGTCCCTGCACCTGGCCTTCGATACTTTGTGGACGACGATCCTCGTCGGCGCGGCGGCGGCTTTGCCGGCGCTCGCCACCCGCTACCGCGGCTATGCCGTCCTCGGCTGGCTCTCGGTCGGCGCGGCGTTCGTCGTGATCGGCCGCATCGCGCTCGATCCGACCATCGTCGGCGCCTTCCAGCTCGGCACGACCCCGGTCTTCAACGCGCTATTGCCCGGCTATGGCATCCCCGCCCTGGCGTTCGGCTTCGCGGCCTGGCAATTGGCGCGGACGACATCCGGCCGCCCGCGCCTCGTCATGGAGGCGGTCGGGGCCCTGTTCGCGCTGCTGACAGTTGCCATGCTGGTCCGCCACGCGATGAATGGCGGCGTCATCGACGCCGGCGTGCCGACGCTCGCCGAACAGTCGATCTACACGCTGATCGCGCTCGGCGCCGGCGCCATGCTGATCGCGCTCGACATGAAGTCGCCGAGCCCGGTGTTTCGCACCGGTTCCATCGCGGCGGGCATCGTGTCGGTGGCGCTCATCGTCGTCCAGCATTTCGGACTATTGAATCCGCTGTTCACGGACGAATCGACCGGGCTCATCACGTTCTTCAACCTGCTGTTCCTCGCCTATCTCCTGCCGGCGCTGGCCGCCGCTGCGCTGGCGCTCTATGCGCGCGCCAAACGCCCGCGCTGGTATTCGGCGATGCTCGGCCTGCTGGCCGCGGCACTCGCCTTCGTCTACGCGACACTATCTCTGCGGCGGCTGTTCCAGGGTGAGTTCATCGGCATCGCCCGCGGCATGACGCAGGTCGAGACCTATGCCTATTCGGCACTATGGCTCGCAATGGGCGTCGCCCTGCTGGTGCTCGGCGTGTCGCTGAAATCGCAACCGCTGCGCATTGCGTCGGCGGGATTGATCGCGCTCGCCGTGGTTAAGGTCTTCCTCTTCGATATGGCTGAACTCGAGGGCGTGCTGCGCGCCTTCTCCTTCATCGGCCTCGGCGTCGTGCTGATCGGCATCGGCCTGTTCTATCAGCGCCTGCTGACCCGCGCGGCGAAAGCGGCGTAGCTACACCGCCGGCGCGAGCGCGGCGCGCTCGACGGGTTTCTCGACGATCGGCCAGTGCACGATCGCCGCGAACAGCCCGAGCGCGACGCCCAGCCACCACACGGCGTCGTAGCTGCCGTAGATGTCGTAGAGATAGCCGCCGAGCCAGACGCCGAGGAAAGAGCCGATCTGGTGCGACAGGAAGACCACGCCGCCGAGCAGGCCGAGATGTTTGGTGCCGAACATGATCGCCACCAGCGCGTTGGTCGGCGGCACGGTCGACAGCCAGAGCAGGCCCATGATGATGGCGAAGGCGATCACGGTCGCCGGCGACTGCGGCAACAGCAGAAACGCGGTGACGAGCGCCGAGCGTCCGAGGTAGATGCAGACCAGGAACATCGGCTTCGAATAGCGCTGTCCGATGAAGCCCGACGCCAGCGAGCCGATGATGTTGAAGAAGCCGATCAGCGCCAGCGCGATGACGGCATAGCGCGCCTCGATGCCGATGTCGGCGATGTAGGCCGGGAAATGGGCCGTGATGAAGGCGACCTGGAAGCCGCAGACAAAGAAGCCGGAGACGAGCAGGAGGTAACTCTGATGGCCGAACGCTTCACGCAGCGCGGTGCCGATCGACTGGTCGATCTCCGCCTGGCTTGTGCGTCCGCTCCTGGAGTTTCCGGCGAGCGGGATGGCAAGGATCGGGACGACCAGCATCATCGCGCTCATGACAACCAACGAATCGTACCAGCCGTAGGAATCGATCAGGCCCTGGCTGACCGGAGCGAAGATGAACATGCCGGCCGATCCGGCCGCGGTGCCGATCCCGAAGGCGAGGCTGCGCTGTTCGGGCGTCACGTTGCGCGCGAACGCGGCGAGCACGATGCCGAAGGAACCCGACGCTATGCCGAGGCCGACCAGCACGCCACCGGACAGGTGCAGCATCGTGGCGCTCTCCGCGTTTGCCATCAGGAACAGCCCTGACGCGTAGAGCAAGCCGGACAAAGCAAGCACACGCCACGTGCCGAACTTGTCGGCCAGCGCGCCGAAGATCGGCGTGCCGACGCCCCAGGCGAGATTCTGGAACGCCATGGCGAGCCCGAAGGTGGTGCGGTCCCAGCCCTTGTCGGCGAGCATAGGCAGTTGGAAGAAGCCCATCGCCGAGCGCGGCCCGAAGGTCAGCGCCGCGATCAGGCCGCCGCAGATAATGATGAGCCAGGGAAAGCCGCGCTTTTGTGCGGCCGAGGTCGAGATGGCGGTCAATGACATGCTCCGGAGTGCCTAATGTGTATATGCACCATAGCGAATGACACCCCGCCGTCCAATCAATTGGCCGGATCGGTCGTACAATTCCGCTGATGCGATGCGCCACGCATTGCGCGGAATAATTTGCCGTCCGCGGCGTTTGCCGAGTGTGACGCAAGCGATCTCCGACCGACCGAATGCAGCGTGGCTTGTGCTTGACGTGCAACCGCGTTTCAATGCCGCGTGGCGCGGGCCTCATGCAGGTCCGACATGCGCCGGGAGCGAGATGGACGAAAAGCGAGGAGCCATACTGGCCGAATTGCCGCGCCTGCGCCGCTATGCGCGCGCGCTGATGCGCGACCGCGAGTCGGCCGACGATCTCGTCCAGGACTGCATAGAAAAGGCGTTGGAGCGCATCGACAACTGGCAGACCGGCGACAATCCGCGGCGCTGGCTGTTCACCATCATGCACCACATCTTCATAGATCAGTTGCGCAAGGTGAAGCGGCGCGGAGCAATGGTGTCGATCTCCGCGCAGCATGAGAACGCCTTCGTGACGCAGCCGACCCAGTTGGAGACGCTGCAAGCGCGCGAGGTGCTCGAAGCGCTGCAGACGATCGAGCCGGACCGGCGCTCGGCGCTGGTGCTGGTCAGCGTCGAGGGCATGACCTATGCGGAGGCGGCAACCGTGCTTGGCATTCCGGCCGGCACGCTGATGTCGCGCATCGCGCGCGGCCGCGAGGAGTTGCGCCTGCAGCTCGAGGACGCGTCGCGCCGCCGCAAGATCAGGGTCGTCGAGTGATGGGCGCCGAATTCACCGAACGTGACATCCATCTGGCGCTCGATGGCGAACTGCCGGCCGAACGGCTGCGCGAATTCAATGTCTGGCTCGACGCCCACCCGGAAATGAAACTGCGGGCAGGGCGCTTCGACGCGGATCGCCAGCGGCTGCGCACCGCGCTCGGGCCCGTCGCCTATGAGGCGGTGCCGGGGGCGCTGACCGAGACGATCCTCGGCAAGGGCAGCGAACGAACCGGGCTGAAGCCCTGGCGGCGCAACGCGGTCGCTGCGGGTCTCGTGCTGGTCGGTCTGCTGGGCGGCTACCTGATCGGTGTCTCGGGCGGCGTCCCCGGCCAGGGATCGGACGCCCATGCTAGCGAGCCGGTCGCCGAACGCGCCGTCTCGGCGCATGTGATCTACGCGGCGGAAAAGCTGCATGTCGTCGAGGTCGGCGCCGATCAGAAGGAGCATCTCGTCGGCTGGCTGTCGAAGCGCGTCGGCACGAACCTGTCGGCGCCCGACCTCACCGCCGAGGGCTTCGACCTCGTCGGCGGACGCCTGCTGCCGTCCGGCGAAAAGGTCGCGGCGCAGTTCATGTACCAGGATCGCGCTGGAAACCGCATTTCGCTCTACATCACGTCGGCGGCGGGCGGATCGGAGACCGGATTCAGGCTTTTCGAGCGTGGCGGCGCGCGCGCGTTCTATTGGGTCGACGGCGGTTTCGGCTATGCCGTCGCGGGCGCCGTGGCGGGACCCGTCGTCGAGGCCGTGGCGCGCTCTGCCTACCGACAATTGCTCAACGCACCGGCGCGGGGATGAGGGCGGGGACGGGCACATGGGTGTCACAATTTAGCCGGAATCCGGGAGCGAAAGCGCCATACCGGTCCGCGCGCAGGAGGGCTCCACGCGGGCCGTCGCCATCCGCTCCCCTGCCTTCGATCTCTTGAGGTTTTCGCCCGCATGCCAGCCGCGATTCGCCCGGCCCGCGCGACCGACATCGAAGCCCTGGTGCGGATCGAGAATGCCGTGTTCGACACCGACCGGATATCGCGCCGCTCGTTTCGCCAACTGATCGATCGAGACACCGCCGAGACGCTGGTCGCCGAGATCGATGGCGCGGTTGTCGGCTATTGCATCGTGCTGTTTCGTCGCGGCAGCGCCGTCGCCAGGCTCTATTCCATCGCCATCGCCGCGTCGCACGCTGGCGCTGGAGTGGGCAAGCAGTTGCTCGAGAAGGCCGAGAACATGGCCTTCGAGCACGACCGCATCATCCTGCGGCTCGAAGTGCGCGAGGACAATGCGCGCGCCATCCGCGTCTACGAGAAGAACGGATACCGCAAGATCGGGCGCGAGGAGAACTATTACGAGGACGGCCAGCCGGCGCTGCGCTACGAGCGCATGCTGCGCGGCAACATCGCTTTCCTGACCAAGGTGCCATTCTACGAGCAGACAGCGGATTTCACCTGCGGGCCTGCCTGCCTGCTGATGGCCAAGGGCTTCTTCGAGCCGGGTTTCGTGCCGACGCCGGTCATGGAGGTCCGGCTGTGGCGCGAGGCGACGACGGTCTTCATGATGTCGGGACCGGGCGGCTGCGAGCCGTTCGGATTGGCCGTCGCCGCGCACGAAAACGGGCTGTCGGCCGAAATCCTGGTCTCCTTCCACGGCGCGCTTTTCCTGCAGTCGGTGCGTAGCGAGGAGAAGAAGCGTGTCATGGAACTCGCCCAGGTCGATTTCCGCACGCGCGCGGAACAATACGCCATACCGGTCGATTATCGCTCGTTCGGTCTCGACGATATCAGCCAGGCCATCGCGTCCGGCAAGCTCGTCATCGTCCTCGTCAGCGGGTTTCTGATGTTCGGCAAGAAGGTTCCCCATTGGGTGCTCGCCATCGGCGATGACGGCGAGCACATCATCCTGCACGATCCCTGGGTCGAGGGCGAGCGCGGCGAGACCAAGGCCGACGCCGCCAACATTCCGGTCCCCTACAACGTCTTCATGGGCATGGCGCAGTTCGGCCGAAAGCTGCGCGCCGCAGTCATTCTTGGAAAGCGCGACCGCAGATGACCTGGGTAATCCTGACCGGGCGGCAGAGCGACATCGACCCCTTCGCCACGCCGCACAAGATCATCACAACGCGCGACTATCTGGTGCATCCGTCGCTGTTTCGCGGCGCGCGGCCGAAGGTCATCAACCTGTCGAACAATGTCGGCTACCAGAGCCGGGGCTACTACGCCTCGCTGCTGGCGAGTTCGCGCGGCCACAAGGTCATCCCGACCGTCGAGACGATGATCGACCTCTCCGAGCGCAAGCTCTACGAGCACGCGCTGCCCGAACTGGAGGTCGTGCTCAACCGCTGCCGGAAGGATCTCGGCGGCAGCTTTCCGTCGCGCGTGCCGATCTTCTTCGGGATCGGCCCGTCGAAGGCCTGGGACCGTTTCGCCAAACTGCTGTTCGACTGGTTCCGCGCCCCGACTCTGGAAGTCTCCATTCAGGTCGTCGGCGAATGGGCGACGATCAAGAAGATCGGCTTCCTGCCGCTCGCCAGGATGAGCCCGGAGGAGGAGCAGGTCTTTCTCGAATCGCTGGAGCGCTACACCAAGCGGGAATGGCGCGACACCAAGGCGCGCACGCCGGCGCGCTACACCTTCGCCACCCTGATCGACCCGCAGGAGGAACTGGCGCCCTCGCACATTTCCTCGCTGAAGCACTGGGCCAGGATCGCCGAGAAGATGGGTGTCGAGGTCGAGCCGATCACCAAGAAGGATCTGGCCAAGCTCGCCAATTACGACGCGCTGTTCATCCGCGAGACGACGTCGATTTCCAACCACACGTACCGTTTCGCGCGCCGCGCCCAGCAGGAGGGCATGCCGGTCATCGACGATCCGCTGTCGATGATCCGCTGCACGAACAAGGTCTATCTGAACGAGTTGATGACCTTCAACAAGGTGCCGGTGCCGCCCACAGTGATGATCGCCGGCGTTGCCGATCTGGAGCAGGCGGCGCAGACGCTGGGCTTTCCTCTGGTGCTGAAGATCCCCGACAGCGCGTTCTCGCGCGGCGTCAAGAAGGCGTCGAACGTCCAGGAACTGAAGACGCTGGCGACCGCTTGGCTCGAGGATTCCGACCTGTTGATCGCGCAGAAGTATCTGCCGACGGAGTTCGACTGGCGCGTCGGCGTACTCGGCGGCGAGCCGCTCTTCGCCGTGCACTATCTGATGGCCAAGAAGCACTGGCAGATCGTCAACCACGACCGCGGCGGCAAGCCGGACCAGGGCGGCGTCAAGGCGTTCACGCTGAAGACCGCGCCGAAACTGGTGGTCGACACGGCCGTCCGCGCGGCGCGCTGCATCGGCGACGGGCTCTACGGCGTCGATCTCAAGGAAACGGCGGACGGCGTCTACGTCATCGAGGTCAACGACAACCCGAACCTCGACCACGGCTACGAGGACCTGGGCGAGAAGGACGAGGTCTGGATCAAGCTGACGCAGTGGTTCCTGGACCGGCTCGAGCGCAACGGGCGGTAGGACGCCTTGACGCATCCGCGTGGCGCGTGTCACGCATCGGCCTCGCCAAGTGAAGGATTCCTCCCCGTGTCGCATCCCCGCGTTCTCGTCATCGGCGCCGGCATTGTCGGCGCGTCGATCGCCTATCATCTGGCGCGCGCGGGCGCTGAGGTGACGGTGGTCGACGCCGCTTCGCCGGGCGGCGTGGCGACGGCCGGATCGTGGGCCTGGATCAACGCCAGCGCCGGCAATCCAGAGCCCTATGTCCGGCTGCGCATGCGGTCGATGGAACTGTGGCGGGACCTGGACAGCAGCTTGTCCGGCCTCGAAGTGCAGTGGGGCGGCGGGCTGCTGTGGGATCTTGCGCCCGACGATCTTCGCGCCTACGCCGCCGAGCACGCTTCCTGGGATTACCCGGTCAAGCTGGTCGATCGGGATTTCGTCGCGCGCCGCGAACCGGAACTGGCGAGCCCGCCGGAATTGGCCGTCCATGTCGCCATCGAAGGCGCGGTCGAACCGATCCATGCGGCGACCGTCCTGCTGGATGCGGCGGTCGCCTTCGGCGCGAGGGTCATACCGGGTCGCGCCGCGCTCGCGCTACGGGCCGTAACAGGAAGGGTCACGGGCGTCCAGACTGCGGGCGGGGTCGTCGCGGCCGACGAAGTCGTCATCGCGGCGGGCGTCGGCACGCCGGCGCTTCTCGCCAGTGTCGGCATCGATCT
>JAUYMV010000526.1 GCA_030698645.1 Mesorhizobium sp. | reverse complement strand
CGAGCGGCGGGCGGGCGGAGAGGCCCTGGCCTTCCGCGACCCAGTCGGCGCCGAAGGCCTCTTGCAGATAGGGCGCGCACCAGTCGGGGCAATCCGCGCGCACGGCGTCCGGCGCGGTGGCGAGATCGCGCGCGGCGATGGTGGCGAGCTCTTCCGCGGAAAGCGGCGGCGGCGCGAATTTGTCGCCGTCGAGCGCGGCATTGATGGCGTCCGGCGTCTTTTCCTGCTCCAGCATGAGCGCGCCGAACCCTTGCGCACGGGCGGATTCGGCGTCGAACAGCCAAGAGGCCGAGCGGCGGCGGCGCAGGGCGTCATAGACGATATTGCCGATCGCGGCGCGGTCACCGGCGCCTGCGAAGCGATGCGACAGGCCCCAGTCCTTAAGCGCATCGGCTGCGGGCCGGTGTCTGCGGTCCATTTCTTCGAGCACTTCGATGGCTGCCGCGAGCCGTCCGCCTAGTCGCATTTTGTTTTCTTTCGTTGCTGGACCGCCTCTTACAGGGGCGCGCGCGATAAGGCCACCGGCGGTTTGCCGGCGGTCTTTCCATGCCGCGCTGCAATATGCCGGTGGAGATCGGTCGACAATTGTGGAAAGGTGGTCCGCTAAATCGAATGCAGAGGCATCATGGCAATCCACGCAGCGATCTATCACCTGACGCACTACAAGTATGACCGGCCGGTGGTGCTCGGTCCCCAGGTGATCCGTCTGCAGCCCGCCCCCCACTCGCGCACCAAGGTGCTGAGCCATTCGCTGCGGGTCAGCCCGTCGAACCATTTCGTCAACCTGCAGCAGGATCCCTACGGCAATTTCCTCGCCCGCTTCGTGTTTCCAGAGCCGGTGATGGAACTGAAGATCGAGGTCGATCTCGTGGCGGACATGACGGTCTACAATCCGTTCGACTTCTTCGTCGAGGAGGTCGCGGAAAGCTATCCCTTCGACTATCCCGAGGACATCCGCGAAGACCTGTCTATCTACATGACGCCGGAGCCGGCCGGGCCGCTGCTCACCGCCTTCCTCGGCCGGGTCGACCATTCGCATACCAACACGGTCAACTTCGTCGTTGCGCTGAATGCCCAGGTGCAGCGCGAGATCGGCTACATCATCCGCATGGAAACCGGCGTCATGACGCCCGAAGAGACGCTTTCCAACGCGAAGGGCTCGTGCCGCGATTCGAGCTGGCTGCTGGTGCAGGCGCTGCGCAATCTCGGCCTCGCCGCGCGTTTCGTCTCCGGCTACCTGATCCAGTTGAAACCCGACCTGGTCGCGCTCGACGGCCCGGCGGGCACCACCGTCGATTTCACCGACCTGCATGCCTGGTGCGAGGTCTATCTGCCGGGCGCCGGATGGATCGGCCTCGACCCGACTTCGGGCCTCCTGACTGGCGAGAGCCACGTGCCGCTGGCCGCGACGCCGCACTACCGCAACGCGGCGCCGATCAGCGGACTGGCGAGCTATGCCGAGGTCGAGTTCGGCTTCGACATGCGCGTCGACCGGGTGGCCGAGCACCCGCGCATCACCAAGCCGTTCTCGGATGAGTCCTGGCAGCGCCTCGACGCACTCGGCGACAGGGTCGATGCGGTGCTGAAGGATCAGGACGTGCGCCTGACGATGGGCGGCGAACCGACCTTCGTGTCGATCGACGATTTCGAATCGGAAGAATGGAACACGGCGGCCGTCGGACCGACCAAGCGCGAGAAGGCGGATGCGCTGATCCGCCGCCTGCGCGAGCGCTTCGCGCCGGGCGGGTTCCTGCATTACGGCCAAGGCAAGTGGTATCCGGGCGAATCCCTGCCGCGCTGGACGTTCTCGCTCTACTGGCGGCGCGACGGCGAACCGGTATGGGCCGACGATGCGCTGATCGCGCGGGAAAAGGTCGAGACCGGCGCGGTCACGAAGGATGCCGAGCGCCTCCTGACGGAAATCGCGACGGAACTCGGCATCGAGCCGGCCATGGTGGCCGAAGCCTATGAAGATCCGGGCGAATGGCTGCTCAAGGAAGGCAATCTGCCGCCAAATGTCGACCCTTCGAACTCAAAGCTCAAGGATCCCGAGGAGCGCAGCCGCATGACGCGCGTGTTCGAGCGCGGGCTGACCAACCCGAGCGGCTATGTCCTGCCGGTGCAGCGCTGGAATTCGGCCGCGAGCATGGCGGGCCCGCGCTGGCGCAGCGAGAAGTGGACGACACGACGCGGCCGGCTGTTCCTGGTGCCGGGCGATTCGCCAGTCGGCTACCGCCTGCCGCTGGGCGCCCTGCCCTACGTGCCGCCGTCGCAATTTCCCTATATCGTGCCGGTCGACCCGACGGTGCCGCGCGGCCCATTGCCGCCGCGCGCCGAAATACTCGCCTCGGCGCCGAGGACGGACGGCGCCGACGAGATGGCGCAGCGCCAGGCCGCCGCCTCGTTCACCGCCACCGGCGCCCAGCAGGACCGCGTCGAGCAGGAACTGACGGAGATCGGCGGCGCGGTGCGCACCGCGCTGTCCGTCGAAGTGCGCGATGGCCGCCTGTCGGTGTTCATGCCGCCGGTCGAGGCGCTCGAAGACTATCTCGAACTGATCGCCGCGGCCGAGCAGGCGGCCCGCAAGCTCGGTCTGCCCGTGCACATCGAAGGCTATGCGCCGCCGCACGACCCGCGCCTCAACGTCATCCGCGTGGCGCCGGACCCGGGCGTCATCGAAGTCAACATCCATCCCGCGTCGAGCTGGGCGGAATGCGTGGCGACGACGGATACCGTCTACGAGGAGGCGCGCCAGAGCCGGCTCGGCGCGGACAAATTCATGATCGACGGTCGCCACACCGGCACCGGCGGCGGCAACCATGTCGTGGTTGGCGGCGCGACGCCGAACGACAGCCCCTTCCTGCGCCGGCCGGACCTGCTGAAGAGCCTGGTGCTGCAGTGGCAGCGCCATCCGTCGCTCTCCTATATGTTCTCCGGCCTGTTCATCGGGCCGACGAGCCAGGCGCCGCGCTTCGACGAGGCGCGCCACGACAGCCTCTACGAGCTGGAAATCGCCATGGCGCAGGTGCCGCACCCCGGCAAAGGCGAGGCGCCCCTGCCCTGGGTTGTCGACCGGCTGTTTCGCAACCTTCTGGTCGACGTCACCGGCAATACCCACCGGTCGGAAATCTGCATCGACAAGCTGTTTTCGCCGGACGGGCCGACCGGAAGGCTTGGCCTGGTCGAGTTCCGCGGCTTCGAGATGCCGCCCAATGCGCGCATGAGCCTGGCGCAGCAATTGCTCATCCGCGCCATCGTCGCGCGGTTCTGGAAGGAACCGGCGGACGGACGCTTCGTGCGCTGGGGCACCGCCCTGCACGACCGATTCATGCTGCCGCACTATGTCTGGCAGGATTTCCTGTCGGTGCTCGACGACCTGCGCCAGCACGGCTTCGATTTCGAGCCGGAATGGTTCGCCGCCCAACTCGAATTCCGCTTCCCGTTCTGCGGCGAGGTCCAGCATGGCGGCGTGAAGCTGGAACTGCGCCAGGCGCTGGAACCCTGGCACGTGATGGGCGAACAAGGCGCGATCGGCGGCACGGTGCGTTTCGTCGACTCGTCGCTGGAGCGGCTGCAGGTGCGCACCGAGGGTTTCAACCCGGAGCGCCACGCGATCCTGTGCAACGGACGCGTCGTGCCGATGAAGGTGACCGACAACCGCGAGGTCGCGGTCGCGGGCGTGCGATACAAGGCGTGGCAGCCGGCCTCCGGCCTGCATCCGATGCTGCCGGTCAACACGCCGCTGGTGTTCGACATTCATGACCGCTGGTCCGGCCGCGCGATCGGCGGCTGCGTCTATCATGTCGCGCATCCGGGCGGGAGGAACTACGACACCTTCCCCGTCAACGCCAACGAAGCCGAGGCGCGCCGGCTTGCCCGCTTCGAACCGCGCGGCCATACGCCGTCGCTCTACACGCCGCCGTTCGAACGGCCGACCGACGAGTATCCGATGACGCTGGACCTCCGTCAGCCGATCGGGATGTGAGGCGTGGAACCGAAGCGGCAACCATCGTCAGGTCGTTCCGCGCCTAGCCTGCTTGCGGGCTACAAGCCGATTCCGGGCGTCGCCGACGAGATGATGGATGCCGCCGGCCGGGTGAGGCCAGCCTGGACGACGCTGATCGGCGCGCTGGAGGAGATGTCGCCGAAGGAGCGGGTCGAACGTTTCGCCCGCGCCGAGCAATATCTGCGCGACGCAGGCGTCTATTACCGCGTCTACGACAAGGAGGGCACGCGCGAGCGCGAGTGGCCGCTGGCGCATGTTCCGCTGCTGATCTCCGGCACGGAGTGGGAAGACATCTCGGCCGGGCTGACGGAACGCGCCGACCTCCTGGAGAGCATCGTCGCCGACATCTACGGACCCAACGAACTGGTGGCAAAGGGCCTGCTGCCGCCCGGCCTGATCGCGGGCAATCCGGAATTCCTGCGTCCGCTGGTCGGCGCGGAGCCCATCGGCGGCCATTTCCTGCACTTCGTCGCCTTCGAACTCGGTCGCGGACCCGACGGAAACTGGTGGGTTCTGGGCGACCGCACGCAGGCGCCATCGGGCGCCGGCTTCGCGCTGGAGAACCGGGTGGCCACGACGCGCGCTTTGTCCGACGTCTTCGGCGACATGAACGTGCATCGGCTGGCGGGCTTCTTCCGCAGCTTTCGCGACACGCTCTTCGCGCTTTCGGGCGATGCCAACAACCGCGCGGCCATCCTCACGCCCGGGCCGCTCAACGAAACCTATTTCGAACACGCCTGGATCGCGCGCTATCTCGGCATTACCCTGCTCGAAGGCTCGGATCTGCGCGTCTCGGACGGCAAGGTGATGGTTCGCACGGTTTCGGGCCTGAAGCCCGTCGGCGTGCTGTGGCGGCGCATGGACGCCGCCTTCATGGATCCGCTGGAACTGCGGCGCGAATCCTATATCGGCACGCCTGGGCTGGCCGAAGCGCTGCGCAACGGTTCGGTGGCGGTCGTCAACGCGCTTGGCTCCGGCATCCTCGAGACGCGCGCGCTGCTTGCCTTCATGCCACGGATCGCGCGGGAACTGAACGGCACCCGCCTGAAACTGCCCTCGGTCGCCACCTGGTGGTGCGGCCAGGACAAGGAGAAGCAGCGCGTCATCGACAATCTCGACCGCATGATCATCGGGCCAGCGTTGTCGACACGGCTGCCATTCGAGGACCCCGAGGGGACGATCCGCGGGTCCGACCTCGATGCGGACGCACTGGCCGAACTGCGGGCGCGCCTCGAAGCCGACGGCGGGGCGTTTGCCGCGCAGGAGGACGTGACTCTGTCCACGACGCCGGTCTTCGCGCATGGCAAGCTCGAACCGCGCCCGGTTTCGCTGCGCGTCTTCGCGGCACGCACCAAGGACGGCTGGACCATCATGCCCGGCGGATTCGCCCGGATCGGCCGCCGGCTCGACCCGACCGCGATCGCCATGCAGCGCGGCGGTCAGGCATCGGACGTCTGGATCGTCAGTTCGACACCGGTCAGGAACGAAACCCTGCTGCCGCCCGATACCGAGCCGCCGCAGCGCTACAGGAGCGGCAACCTGCCGAGCCGGGCGGCGGAAAACCTGATGTGGCTCGGACGCTATTCGGAGCGGCTGGAGGGAACGACGCGCATCCTGCGCGCCTATCACGTTCGAATCGCCGAAGCGGCCGACCCGGCGCTTCCGCTCCTGACCATGGTCCGGGATTACCTCGAATTCCTCGGCGTCGATGCCGATTGCGCGGTGTCGGAAGGCGTGCTGCGCACCATCGATCACGCCACCGGGAGCGCCGGGCAGATCCGCGACCGCTTCTCGCCCGACGGATGGCTGGCGCTGCACGACCTGTCGACGACCTTGCACCGCTTCGCCGACAAGCTCGAGCCCGGCGACGACGCGGCGCGCGCGATCACGGTCATCCTGCGCAAGCTGGCCGGGTTCTCGGGTCTCGTCCACGAGAACATGTATCGCTTCACCGGCTGGCGCTTCCTCGAGATCGGCCGGCGCATCGAGCGTGGCATCCACATCTCGCGCATGCTCGCCACATTGGCCGCCAAGGACGCGCCCGAGGGGTCGCTGGACATGCTGCTCGAGATCAGCGACAGCGTTTTGACGCACCGCCGGCAGTTCAACGTCAATGCCGGGCGTCACACTGTGATCGATCTTCTCGCGCTCGACCCGCTGAACCCGCGATCGCTGATCTTCCAGCTCGACCGGTTGAAAGACGAGATCGCGCTGCTGCCTGGAAACGAGGCAGCGCATTTGTCGATGGCCGCCAAGGAAGTGCTGAACCTGCACACCCGCCTGTCGATCGGCGACGCACGGGCGCTGGATGCCCCCCAGTTCAACGAGTTCGTGGCCGGGCTTGGCAGCCTGTCGGACGCGCTGTCGCGCAACTACTTCGCCTGAGCCGCATGCTGTACGACATCCGCCTCAACCTGCACTATGAATATGCCGCGCCCGTCGAAGGCGGTCGCCATCTGGTGCGCACCATGCCGCTGACCCTGCCCGGGGTGCAGCGGGTCATCGCCGTGTCGCTCGACATCGACCCGAAACCCGCCGAGCGCACGCTCTTCACCGACTTCTTCGGCAATTCGGTCACGGCCATCGCCTATC
>JAUYMV010000524.1 GCA_030698645.1 Mesorhizobium sp. | reverse complement strand
GGATCGGGCAAATCCACGCTGATCCGGTGTATCAACCGGCTGGAGGAACACCAGAAGGGCGATATCCTGGTCAATGGCGTGACCCTGGACAGCAACCTGAAAAACATCGACGCCATTCGCGGCGATGTCGGCATGGTGTTTCAGCATTTCAACCTGTTTCCGCACCTGACCATCCTGGAGAACTGCACGCTGGCGCCGATCTGGGTGCGCAAGGTGCCAAAGAAGCAGGCCGAGGAAACCGCGATGCATTTCCTGCGCCGGGTGAAGATCCCCGAGCAGGCCAACAAATATCCGGGCCAGCTCTCGGGCGGCCAGCAGCAGCGCGTGGCGATCGCCCGCTCGCTCTGCATGAACCCGCGCATCATGCTGTTCGACGAGCCGACCTCGGCGCTCGATCCGGAAATGATCAAGGAAGTGCTGGAGACCATGGTCGGTCTCGCCGAGGAAGGCATGACCATGCTCTGCGTCACGCACGAGATGGGCTTCGCCAGAAAAGTCGCCAACCGCGTCATCTTCATGGACCAGGGCCAGATCGTCGAGCAGAACACGCCGGCCGAGTTCTTCGACCATCCGCAGCACGAGCGCACGAAGCTCTTCCTCAGCCAGATCCTGCACTAGGCGCAAGCTATCTGCTATCGGGCGCCGCCAGACGGTGGCGTCGAGCCGATCGCCGGCTGCTCCAGGAGCCGGCCCGGATCGTCAAGGCGTCGCGCGCAGCGCCGCGTCGGCATCCCAGCCATAGAGCCAGTCGAGATCGGCGGCGAGACGTTCGCCGCTCCGGCGCGCCAGGATGGCGTTGCGCACCGCTGCGACCGGTCCGGACGCGTGCCAGGCAAATGCGTTGAAAGCCGCCCGCCTGACGACGCGCCGCACGCGCGGCCGCCGGATCTTCTCGTAGCGGGCGAGCGCGCCGGCAAGATCGTTCGGCGCATCGTCAAGCACTGCGGCGAGCACGTAGGCGTCCTCGATGGCCGCCGCCGCCCCCTGCGCCGCAAAGGGCGTCATCGCATGCGCGGCATCGCCGACCAGCACGACGCCGGCCTTGTCCGACCACGGAGCGCCGGGATCGATGGCGTGCAGCGGCCAGGACGTCCAGGTTCCCGCGTCGCGCACCAGCCGCGCCAGCGGCGCCGCCGCATCCCCGAACGCCGCATGCAGCGGCGCCGGATCGAGCCGGGTCGACCAGCCCTCTCCGGGCGAGACGCCGCCGGTGATCGCGACCAGATTGATCGCCGCCCCGGCGCGCACCGGATAGGCGACGAGGTGGGCGCGGGGGTGCAGGAACGTCGTGACGACGTCGCGGCCGAGCGCCGCCCCGAGCGGGGCGATGGCCGGATCGTCGGCGCGCAGCGTGGTCCGCCAGGCGACGCGGCCGGAAAACCGGCTCTCCGGCGCGCCGTCGACGAGGCGGCGCAGCGACGACCACACGCCGTCGGCCGCGACCAGCAGCAGACCGGAAACCTCGCGCACCCTGGAATCGACGTCGATCGACGCGGTCAGGCCCATCGGATGAAACGCGGCGTCGCGCAGCGCCGCGCCGGTCGTCATCGTGATCGCCGGGTCCTGCGCGACGCGCGCGGCAAGCGCGCCGTAGAGGTCGGCGCGGTGCAGCACGAGATAGGGCGCGCCCCATCGCGCCGCCGCCGCCTCGCCGAGCGGCACGCGGGCGACTTCGCCGAGCGTCGAGGCATTGCGGAGCACGACGGCCTCCGGCGCGACGGCGACGGGACGCAGCAGGTCGAGGACGCCCAGCCGCTGCAGGATACGCGTCGCGTTGGGCGAGAGCTGCAGCCCGGCGCCGGCCTCCTGCGGATTGGCGGCGCGTTCGAAGAGCTGTACAGGAAAGCCGCGCTGGGCGAAGGCGAGCGCCGCCGTCAGACCGGCAATGCCGCCGCCCGCGATGACGATCTGGCGGGAGCGCGTCGGGTTCGACATCGCTCCGCCCGGATCAGGCCGCGCGCGGCGCGTACAGGCTGCCGGCGGGAATCGTCTGCTCGGCGTGCAGCGCCGGATCGTAAGTGTAGAGTGTCGAGCAATAGGGGCACACCTTTTCGGTGTCGCCGCCCATGTCGAGATAAACGTGCGGATGGTCGAATGGCGGGTTGGCCCCGACGCTCATGAACTCCTTGACGCCGATCCGGATCGTCGGGCTGCCGGCGTCGTTCTGGAAATGCGGAATGCTGTGGCCGGCCATCGAAATCTCCCAGTCTGGAACGCCGCGGCGAAGCTGCGCCCAAGCGTTTGGCGCAACCGCCACCGCAAAGCAAGGGGCCGATGCGCCCCGTTTCGCCGAGGCCTGTCACGAGGCTGATATCTTACTGTCGCAATCGCCTGTCAGGAAGGAGAAAAGCCGTCTAGATTGACGCAGACTGCGGCGCAACCGAGTGAGATGATGAACGAACACAATCCCGTCCAGAGCGAATTCACCATGGAGCCGGTGGCCGCCGGCGCGACGGACGCCGGCAATCCGGATCGCTACGTCAACCGTGAATTTTCCTGGCTGCAGTTCAACCGCCGCGTTCTGGAGGAATCGCAGAATCCGAATCACCCGCTCCTGGAGCGCGTGCGGTTCCTGTCGATCTCGGCGGCCAACCTGGACGAGTTCTTCATGGTGCGCGTCGCCGGCCTCGCCGGCCAGGTGCGCGAGGGCATCACCACCAAGAGCGCCGACGGCCGCACGCCCGAACAGCAGCTCGAGCAGCTGCTCGTCGAGGTGAGCCGCCTGCAGGCCGACCAGCAGTCCAGCCTGTCGCTTCTCTTCGGCCTGCTGGAAAACGCCCGTATCGAGGTCGTGCGCGGGGAGAGCCTCGTCCATGAGGAACGCGAATGGCTGGAGACGCATTTTCTCGAATCGATCTACCCCGTGCTGACGCCGCTCTCGATCGATCCGGCGCATCCGTTCCCGTTCATTCCGAACCTCGGCTTCTCGATCGCCCTGCAGTTGCGTCGCAAGCGCGGCAATGAGGAGATGACGGCGCTCTTGCGCCTGCCGGTGGCGCTGCGCCGCTTCGTGCGCCTGCCCGACCACCGCGACTGCGTCCGCTTCGTGCGCCTCGAGGACGTGGTGCTGATGTTCGTCGACCGGCTCTTCCCCGGCTACAAGCTCGAAGGCTCGGGCACGTTCCGCATCATCCGCGACTCCGATATCGAGGTCGAGGAAGAAGCCGAGGATCTCGTCCGCCTGTTCGAGACGGCGCTGAAGCGCCGCCGCCGCGGCTCGGTCATCCGCATCGAGTTCGACGACGTGATTCCCGAGGCGCTGCGCGATTTCGTGGCGACGGAGCTCGGCGTCGCGTCGAACCGCATCAGCGTGATCGGCGGGCTGCTCGCCGTCAACCAGATCTCCGAGATCGTCAGCGTGTCGCGCGACGACCTCAAGTTCAAGCCCTACAACCCGCGCTTCCCGGAGCGCATCCGCGATCATGGCGGCGATTGCTTCGCCTCGATCCGCGAGAAGGACATCATCGTCCACCATCCCTACGAGTCCTTCGACGTGGTCGTGCAGTTCCTGCGCCAGGCGGCGATGGACCCCGATGTCGTCGCCATCAAGCAGACGCTCTACCGCACCTCCAACGACAGCCCGATCGTGCGCGCGCTGATCGACGCTGCCGAGGCCGGCAAGTCGGTCACCGCGCTGGTCGAACTGAAGGCGCGCTTCGACGAGGAGGCCAACATACGCTGGGCGCGCGACATGGAGCGCGCCGGCGTGCAGGTGGTGTTCGGCTTCATCGAGCTGAAGACGCATGCCAAGATGTCGTTCATCGTGCGCCGCGAAGACCAGCGCCTGCGCACCTACATCCATCTCGGCACCGGCAACTATCACCCGGTCACCGCGCGCATCTATACCGACCTGTCCTACTTCACCTGCGATCCGGCGATCGCGCGCGACGTCGCGCAGTTGTTCAATTTCATCACCGGCTATGCCGAGCCCGTCGGCGACATGCGGATCGCGGTGTCGCCCTTCACCCTGCGCAACCGCATCCTCGACCACATCGCCGACGAGATCGAGCATGCGAAGGCCGGCCGTCCGGCGCAGATCTGGATGAAGATGAACTCGCTGGTCGATCCGCAGGTCATCGACGCGCTTTACGACGCCAGTCGCGCGGGGGTGGAGATCGACCTGATCGTGCGCGGCATCTGCTGCCTGCGCCCGCAGGTGCCAGGGCTCTCCGACAACATCCGTGTGAAATCGATCATCGGCCGCTTCCTCGAGCACAGCCGAATCTATGCCTTCGGCAATGGCCACGGTCTGCCGTCGGACGACGCGATCCTCTATATCGGCTCGGCCGACATGATGCCGCGCAATCTCGACCGCCGCGTCGAACTGATGGTGCCGCTGACCAACCGCACGGTGCATGAGCAGGTGCTCGGCCAGATCATGCTCGGGAACCTCATGGACAATCAGCAAAGTTTCGAAGTATTGGCAGACGGGACCTCCCGGCGCATCGCGGTCGAGGAGGGCGAGGAACCCTTCAACGCCCAGGAATATTTCATGACGAATCCAAGCCTCTCCGGTCGTGGCGACGCCCTGAAAGTCCACGCGCCGAAACGCATTGCACAGACCAAGCGGCGCGCGAAGGCAAAAGCTCCCGCGTCCGCATGATCGGCGCATCCCAGGGCCGGCTGCCGGATCGCCGCCCGATTTCGATCATCGACATCGGCTCCAACTCGATCCGCCTCGTGATCTACGAGGGCATCGCGCGCTCGCCGACCGTACTGTTCAACGAGAAGATGCTGGCGGGCCTCGGCCGCGGCATCGTCACCACGGGCAAGCTCGATCCGGAGGCGGTCGGCCGCGCGCTCGACGAACT
>JAUYMV010000496.1 GCA_030698645.1 Mesorhizobium sp. | reverse complement strand
GCGCGACGGAAGTCGAAGTCAAGGAAAAGAAGGACCGCGTCGACGACGCGCTGAACGCAACGCGCGCAGCCGTCGAAGAAGGCATCGTTCCCGGCGGAGGCGTGGCGCTGCTGCGTGCCTCGCTCGCCATCAAGGCGACCGGTGTCAATGCCGACCAGCAGGCCGGCATCAACATCGTTCGTCGCGCCCTGCAGGCTCCGGCCCGCCAGATCGCAGCGAACGCGGGCGCCGAGGCGTCGATCGTCGCCGGCAAGATCCTTGAGAACAAGGGCGCGACCTTCGGCTACAACGCCCAGACCGGCGAATATGGCGACATGATCGCCATGGGCATCGTCGATCCGATGAAGGTCGTTCGCACGGCGCTTCAGGACGCGGCTTCGGTCGCAGGCCTGCTCGTCACCACGGAAGCCATGATCGCCGATGCTCCGAAGAAGGACAATGGCGGCGGCATGCCGGGCGGCATGGGCGGCGGCGGCATGGGCGGAATGGGCGGCATGGACTTCTAGTCCAGCCAACCACCGACTGAGCTTGGGGAAAGGGCGGTCCGCGAGGGCCGCCCTTTCTCGTGGCGCCGGCATGTCGCGCGCGATTAGCGCGACATCGCGGAAAAAAGGCCGCAACTCCTCAGGAAGCCATCGCGACCGCGATCATCAGGGCGCGCCAGTCGGCATCGCCATAGGCGTTTCCGTTGCGCACGATGACGAGGTTCTTGGCGGGGAATACGAAGACGAACTGTCCCTTGTTGCCGCGCGCCGAGTAGAACGCGCCGAGTTCCGGGTCATGCCCGGTCCACCACCACCAGGCATAGGAGGCGGTGCCGATCCCAGTCGGCAACACGGGCGTGGTTGACATGTCCACCCATGCCTCGGGAAGTATCCGGTGGCCATTGAACACGCCGCGATGGAGATAGAGCGAACCGAGCTTGGCGAAGTCTATGGCGCGGGCGTTGATGCCGCTCTCCATCTTCTCGAAGCCGTTCGCGGTCGAATCCAGCGACCAGGAGGCGTCGGCCTCGGCGCCGAGCGGTTTCCAGATCTTCGCTGAAAGATAGTCGGCAATGTGCATGCCGGTCGCACGCTCGAGGATGATTCCCAGCAGCAAGGGATTGTAGTTGTTGTAATGGAATCGCTGGCCGGGCGGCTCCTCGATCCAGGTCGTGTCGAGTGCGAGCCGCCGCAGGTCGGGCGAGTAATAGGTCAGTGCGTCGTCGGACCACGGCAGGCCATGCTCCTCGTAGTGGATACCGGAGGACATGGTGGCCAGGTGTCGAATGGTGATGCGCGTGAAGCGATCGTCGCGGGCGGCAAGCTCCGGCAGGTATTTGGTGATCGGATCGTCCGTGCCGACCAGCGAGCCGTCCTCGAGCGCGGCGCCTATCATGGCGCTGTTGAACGATTTCGCAACGGAGAAGGAGGTCTGGACGGCGTCATGCGAGGAGCCGTTGAAGTAGCGCTCGTAGAGCAGCTTGTCATCCTTGATGACCAGGAACGCCGTGGTGTGGTGCGCTTCAAGGAAATCATCCAGCGCTGCCCCGCCGGGCAGGCGGACAGAGGCGGATAGGCCGTCCGGATAGCCCTGCCCCTTCGCATAGGCATAGGCCTCGGAGCCAGCGGCGATCTGCCGCGCCGGAAACCGCGTATAGTCGCTGACATCGGCGTCCATCCATAAGACCGCGCGCGCCCAGGCAAATCTGTCGAGGTTCAGATACGCCACCCAATAGGCGATGGCGATCGCCAGAGTGACGATCAATGCAACCGCGCCAAGGCCTTTCGCTACCGTTTTCGCCGCCATGTTGCCCGCGCTGAATCCCCTAACGATCGACGATCCGTCACGCAATCCAATATGGCGGCGACCTTGAGCGAGATCAACTTTGGGATCCGCCAATCATCGCAACAGCAGCGGGAATGACATTGCGTCGAAACCGCCAATCAGGAACTCGATTGCCTCATTCGCGACGCGGCGGAGCCGAAACTGGCTTGGCGCATGGGCCGCAAGCCTCTAGCCTCCAGCTTCTCCCAGGGAGCCGATATGCAGGAATTCCTTCTCTTCGCGCTCGTCGGCTTCCTCGCGCAGGCCGTAGACGGCGCACTTGGCATGGCCTACGGCGTCATTTCGTCGACGACGCTGCTGGCGTTCGGCGTGTCGCCGGCGCACGCGTCGGCGGCCGTGCATGCCGCCGAACTGTTCACCACCGCGGCGTCCGGCTCGGCGCATCTCTACCACCGCAACATCGACTGGCGGTTGTTCCGTCGCCTGGCGCCGTTCGGCGTGCTCGGCGGCTGCGCCGGCGCCTACGTGCTGACGAGCGTCGATGCCGGCGTGATGAAGCCGTTCGTCACCAGCTACCTGGCGCTGGTCGGCGTTTGGCTCGTCATTCGCTCGTTTCGCAAGATCCCGTCGCGGCCCGTCAGCGGCAGGATCGTAGCGCCGCTCGGGGCGGCCGGCGGCTTCCTGGATGCGGCCGGCGGCGGCGGCTGGGGACCGATCGTGACGACCGGACTGCTCGGCGCGGGCGGCGCGCCGCGCTACGTCATCGGCACGGTGAACGCGAGCGAGTTCCTCATCACGCTCTCGGTGTCGCTGACATTCCTGTTCGCCCTGCTGTCGGGCCACTGGGAGGAAGCCGGCGAATGGACCGACAATCTGTCCGCCGTGATCGGCCTCGTAGTCGGCGGGCTATTCGCCGCGCCGCTCGCCGGCGTGATGGTGAAGACCATCCAGGAGACCGTGCTGCTGCGCCTGGTGGGCATCCTGATCGTGTTGCTCGCTGGCTGGCAGACGGCTCAGCTGACCGGCATCCTCTAGCGTTGCACCCTCCCCGCCATGGCGAAGGAACCAAAGGCCTCACCGGCGGTTTCCACATGCGACGTAACCGCACTCCAGGAGACATCGACGTGGTAAACAAAGACCAGGTGAAGGGCGTGGCCAGGCAGGTCAAGGGCTCGATCAAGGACGCCGCCGGCAAGGCGATCGGCAACGAGCAGATGCAGGTCGAAGGCAAGGCCGGCAAGGTCGCCGGCAAGATCCAGAAGGGTTTTGGCGACGCCAGGGAAAAGATCAAGAAGGCGCTGTGATCCGATCATGTGCGCGACAACCGGGGGTGGCAGCGATGCCGCCCCTTTCTGCGTCCGCAAAGTCGGTCATTGCCGCATTTGTCGCAGCGACGGCCGAACCCCGAGGCCCCCGATTAACTGCGTGTTAGCGCGTCGCGGCATATAGTTTCCCTGACGGAACCCGTTTTTGACTGGGGGGCGGGCTGCCGTACGGACATGCGCTGACTGAGCCTGCCGCACAGCGGACCAGGCTTGCGGGAAGCGCTTGTGCCCGGCTGGGAAATGGGGCGACGATGCAGGCGGCAGCAGCAGCGATCAACACGCAGACGACCGACATGGCGACCAAGATCGCCGCGACGATGCGTCAGATGGGCGTCAGCGGCCTGCCGCGCAATTACGAAATCTTCTA
>JAUYMV010000521.1 GCA_030698645.1 Mesorhizobium sp. | reverse complement strand
CGGCTGCTGCGCGAAATGCTGCGCGAACAGACGTCGATCGACGTCCAGATCGTCAATGCAGCCACGATGGGCGAAGCCGAGGCGCTGCTGGCGACACGCTCGGTCGATTTCATCGTCGTGGACCTTGGCTTGCCCGACGCGGCGGGTCTAGAGGCTGTGCGCCGCGCACGCGCCGCGGCACTCTACGCTCCGCTGATCGTGCTCACCGGGACAGATGACGACCTGCAGGCCGCGCAGGCGCTCAAGGAAGGCGCGCAGGACTACGTCATCAAGGGCGAGATCGAGACGCGCGGGCTGCTGCGCTCGCTGCGCTACGCGGTGGAACGCAAGGCGATGGAAGCGGCGCTTTTCGAACAGCGGGAGCGCGCGCAGGTCACGCTCAACTGCATCAGCGACGCGGTGGCCTCCTCCGACGCCGATGGGCGCATCAGCTTCCTGAACCGTGGCGCCGAGACGATGAGCGGCTGGACAATGGCCGAGGCGCTTGGCCGACCCATCGAAGAAGTGCTGCAGATCCAGGATGCCACCACCCACGAACCGGTCGCCAATCCGATGCTAAGGGCAATGGCGCGGGACGAACCCGGCAAGTTGGGGCCCAACTGCATCCTCGTGCGGCGCGACGGCTCCGAAACGGAGATCGAGGATTCGGTCGCGCCGATCCACAACAGCGAAGGCAAGACGACGGGCGCGGTCATCGTGTTGCGCGATGTCGGGCCGACCCGCGCCATGGCGCAGCAGATGGCCCACTCCGCACAGCACGACTACCTCACCGGCCTGCCAAACCGGATGCTGCTCAACGACAGGGTCGCGAATGCGATCTCCATCGCCCCGCGCCACAAGAAGAAGGTGGCCGTGCTGTTCCTTGATCTCGATGGGTTCAAGCATATCAACGATTCGCTCGGCCATCCGATCGGCGACAAACTCCTGCAATCCGTCGGACGACGGCTGGTCGACTGCGTTCGTCTATCGGACACGGTCAGCCGGCAGGGTGGCGACGAGTTCGTCGTGTTGCTATCCGAGATCGATAGCCCGGAGGACGCGGCCTTGACGGCGCGCCGTATGCTGGACGCAGTGGCGCAGACGCATTCGATCGACCCGCACGAGTTGCACGTCACCACCAGCATCGGCGTCTCCATCTATCCCGACGACGGACCGGATGCCGAGACGCTGATCAAGAATGCCGACACGGCGATGTATCAGGCCAAGGAGAACGGACGCCAGAGCTTCCAGTTCTTCAAGCCGGCGATGAACGTGCGGGCCGTCGAGCGTCAGTCGATCGAGGCGAGCCTGCGAGAGGCGCTGGACCGCGGCGAGTTTACCCTGCACTACCAGCCGAAGGTGAGCCTCAATACCGGCGCGATCACCGGCGCCGAGGCGCTGATCCGGTGGACGCATCCCACGCAAGGCCCGGTGTCGCCGAACATGTTCGTTCCGGTCGCGGAGGATACCGGCCTGATCCTGCAGATCGGCGCCTGGGTGCTGCGCGAAGCCTGCACGCAGGCAAAGGCCTGGCTGGATGCCGGCCTTCCGCCGATAACCATGGCGGTCAACGTGTCGGCGATGGAATTCCGCGACGAGCGGTTTACCGAAGGCCTGTTCGAACTTCTGGCCGAAACCGGTTTCGATCCGAATTCGCTGGAGCTGGAGCTTACCGAAAATGTGCTGATGAGACATGCCGAATCGACCGCCGCCGTCCTGCGGACGCTGCGCGACCGCGGCATACATATCGCGCTCGACGATTTCGGCACCGGCTATTCCAGCCTTGGTCAACTGCGCAAGTTTCCGGTCGATGCCCTCAAGATCGACCAGTCGTTTGTCCGCCAGCTCAGCACGCCCGAAGAGGACACGGCCATCGTGACCGCGGTGATCGGCATGGCGCGCAACCTCAACCTGCGTGTCGTGGCCGAGGGCGTCGAAACGCAGGAGCAGCTCATGTTCCTGCAGGACCATCTGTGCGACGAGGCGCAGGGTTACTATTTCAGCCGGCCGGTGCTGGCAGAGCATATGGCAGCGCTGCTCAAGACCAGTCTCACGGCGGGCAAGAAGCCGAACGGCGACGCTTCGCAAGACGCCCCACGGCGCCAGGGAGGCGGTCGATGAGCGAGCAACGATCTGCCGCCATCGTGCCACCCAAATGGCCGCCGAACGATCGCGACCGGCATCTCGAATGTCCGTTCGCGCTCGACTCCGCGTTTCAGGCGCTGATCGAGTCGGCGGAGGCCGCCGGCTGGAGCGGCGACGAGATCGCCTTTGCGCTGCTGCATCTGGCGGGGGCCAACCTGAAAGCACGCGCGGAAGATGCCGCAACACAGTCGGCCATCGCGCGCGCCCAACGCGAATCCTGGAAGCGCTACAATCCGCGCGGCTGACGACGCCAGATGATGCCCGGCAATCGGGCGGCGCGCTTCAGATCGGCCTGCCGCGATGGCGCTCGGGGAACATTTCGCGCAGGGCTTCGGGCGAGGCTTTGGAAATGCCGCGCTCCGTGATCAGACCGGTGACCAGGCGAGCCGGCGTCACGTCGAAGGCGGGGTTGGCCGCGTTGGTAGCCTCGGGCGAGACGCGGACCTGGACGGTTTCGCCGGCGGCGTTGCGGCCCCAGACCAGCGAGACCTCGTCGCCGGAGCGCTCCTCGATCGGGATCTCCGTCAAGCCGTCGGCGACCGTCCAGTCGATGGTCGGCGACGGCAGGCCGACATAGAAGGGTACGCCGTTGTCATACGCGGCGAGCGCCTTCAGATAGGTGCCGATCTTGTTGCAGACGTCGCCATTTGCCGTCGTGCGGTCGGTGCCGACGATGACCATGTCGACCTGCCCGCGCTGCATCAGATGGCCGCCGGCATTGTCGACGATCAGCGTGTGCGGTATGCCGTGGCCCGCCATCTCCCAGGCGGTAAGCTGGGCGCCCTGGTTGCGCGGCCGCGTCTCGTCGACATAGACATGGACCGGGATGCCCGCCTCGAAGGCGAGATAGATCGGCGCTGT
>JAUYMV010000518.1 GCA_030698645.1 Mesorhizobium sp. | reverse complement strand
GGACCGCTCGGCCATCGCCGCCTATCTCAAGGCCGTGCCGCCGCGGCCGAACGGCTATCCGGCGAAGAAGTAGCGCGCCGGGTGCGTCTGTCAGACCTCGACCGGCGCGGCGTGCGGCGGCCGCGCGCCGGATTGTGCCGCGAAGGATGGCGGCGCCTTGAGGAAGACCACGAGCAGGGCCGCCAGGAGGAAGGCGGCGGCTTCGTAGATCAGGGCGTTCTGCATGCCGGCCACGAAGGAGGGGTGCTGGGCCGCTCCGCCGGCGAGCTCCGTGGCGACGGTCGAAAAGAAGATCTGGCCGCAGAGCGCGACGCCGACGCCGGCTCCGATCTGCTGGAAGGATTGCAGCGCGCCGGAGCCGGACCCGGCATCGCGCGCGGGCACGCCGGCCAGCACCGTCTGGAACAGCGACGAGATGCCGACGCCCATACCGAAGCCGCAGGCGAGCAGCGGCGCCACGAACAGCCAGTGGTCGACCTCGTCGTGCACGCCGCTGACGACGACCTGCAGCGCCAGCATGCCGGCGACGAGGACGAGCGAGCCGAGCACCAGGCGCTGCTTCGGCCAGCGGCCATTGGCCCGGCCGGACAGCACCGAGGCGATCAGCACGCCGAGCGGAAAGGGGACGGTGGTCAGGCCGGACTCCAGCGGGGTGAAGCCGAAGCCGCTCTGCAGGAAGACCGCAAGCACCATGAAGAAGCCGGCGACGCCGGAAAAGAAGATGGTGGTGAGCAGCACGCCGACGACGAAATTGCCGTTGCGAAGCAGGGCGACGGGCAGGATCTCGCTCAGGCCCCGGCGCGCGCGGCTCGCCTCGTAGACATAGAACGCGGCGAAGCCGGCCGCCGAGGCGGCGATCGAGGCGAAAGCCCAGAGCGGCCAGCCATAGGTGCGCCCCTCGATCAGCGGGAAGACGAGCAGGAAGATCGAGACGGCGGCGATCAGCATGCCGCCCCAGTCGTTGCGCAGCGCCGGATTGCCGGCAAGCGCCGGAACGTAACGGCGGCCGCCGAGGATGACGGCGATGCCGATCGGGATGTTGACGAGGAAGATCGGCCGCCAGTCGAGCCCGCCGAGGTCGGCCTCGATGAGCAGGCCGCCGGCAAGCGGACCGGTCACCGAGGCGAGGCCGGCGGTGAGGCCGAACAGCGAGAAGGCGAGGCCGCGCTCGTTGGGCGGGAAGGCGACCTGCACGATGGCCAGCACCTGCGGCATCATCATCGCGCCGGCAAGGCCCTGCAGGACGCGAGCGACGATCAGCGTGCCGATGGTGGGCGCCAGGCCGCAGAGCGCCGAGAACAGCGTGAAGCCGGCGACGCCGAGCAGGAAGATGCGCTTGCGGCCGACGCGGTCGCCGAGCCGGCCGAACGGCAGCAGGCCGAGCGCGAAGGCGAGGATATAGGCGGCGACGACCCACTCGATCTGGGTCGAGGTGGCGCCGAGATTGGCCTGCAGGCTGGGCAGCGCGACGTTGACGATGGTGACGTCGATCAGGTTCATGAAGCCGGCGAAGAGCAGCGCGGCGAGCGCGATCCAGCGCTCGGGATGGAATTCGTGGTCGGGGGACCGGGCGGGTTCGGACATGAATCAGGCTTTCGCAACGGGGAGGGCGGGTTGGGAGGGACCAAGACCGAAGGCGCGCGCGATCTCGGCGGCGACGCGGTCGAAATGGGCGGAAGTCGGGTCGGGATGGCGCATGGTGCCGATCAGCGCGCCGAGGAAGATCGTCGCGCCGGCCTGCGGGTCGAGATCGGCGCGAAAATCGCCCTCGGCGACGCCGCGCGCCAGGATGTCGACGATCTGGCGGTGCCAGAAGCCCTGCATCGGGCGCATGGCGGCGGCGATGTTCTCATCGCGGCGCGCCTTCTCCATCATTTCGGCCATGACGCGGAAGAGGTCGATATTGTGTTCGCGCGTCTCGCGGAAATCGGCGATCTCGAGCCGCAGGATCTCGCCGGCCGAGAGCCCGGCGCGCGGCCTTGCATTGTGCTGGGCGATGAAATCGTCGCGCAGCGACTGGGCGACGAGCGCGACGAGCGCCTCCTTGGAGGGCACGTGATAGTGCATCGTGGCGACGTTGATGCCGGCGCGCGCGGCAATGTCGCGCGTGCGCAGGCCCTCGAAGCCGCGCTCGGCGATCAGCGCGCGCGCTGCCGCGGCGATCGCGGCGCGGCGGCGGTCGCCGGTGGGGGTGTTGTGGTCGGTGCAGGCAATCATCAATCAATCAATTGATTGAGAATGACGATGAAGTCAAGAGGGTCGGTGCAGGCGGTGATGAAACGAGGGGCAGCGATGTCGAGGACAGCGGCCGGGGTCATGGCGACATCACGCCCGCCACCGAGCGCGCCGCCCGGCCACAGCAAGATGCGCCGCAGGTGCTATCGCGCGACCTGTGTCGTTTTCCCGCGGCACTGGAGCCATCCGGGCGCCCATGTGGGGCTGACTGCATGGCGCAATTCGATGGCCGTGAGCGGCGCTCACGGCCGGGCGACTGCCGTCCCTAGCAGGCGTCGACCTGCCGGCAGGACCAGCCGCCGCCATTGCTGTTGTGGCAGTCTTCGTAGCTGCCGTAGCAAGTATTCGTCGACTGGCGATACCACGGATAGCCGCCCGGGCAGCAGACTTCCTGCACTGTCTGGTACAGGTCCTGCCTCGGTGACATCTTCCGGTCGATCCTGTCTCCGAAGAGAGATTTATCCGAAAGATATGCCGTCTGAACGATGTTGGGCCGGTCTTCCATGCCTGCATCCGAACGGATTGTTGCAGCCGAACTGAAGAATGCCGTGCATATCAAAAGCGTAACCATTCCCCGCGTGACCATGTCCGCCTCCCTGGGAGAAATGAAAACGCGCCGAATATACTCCCTTTTTAGCGGACATGTCGGACGAAATAGTATTAGCCGGACGGAGCCGCGCACACCTCCCTCACGATCCCGCGCAGCCATCGATGCGCCGGATCGGTAGAACTGCCAGCCTTTGATCGTGCGCTCGATACGAAGACGCCGAGTTTGTTGCGACGGCCGGCGTGGGGAACCCTGTCAGTGGGACCCGGTCGCAGTCGCCGTCGATAGCCTTGAAGAGTTCAGGCGCGGCCTTCGGCCGTGCCGCCGATGGGCGCGACGGGGCGTCGGCGTTCCGGCGCTGCGTGCCCGGCAGGTCGCCCGGCGACGCGCAGCGAAAAAGGGCCCGGCGTTGCTGCCAGGCCCTTGAACGGTCGGCCTCGTAGCGCGCCTAGAACACGGCGAGATATTTCAAGAGCGCGATGATGCCGATGATGATGACGATGATCTGGACGATCTGGCGCATCCGCCCGTCGATCGGCAGGCGCTGGACGAGATAGAGAACGAGGATGATCACGAGGAAGGTGATCAGAATGCTAATCAAAGCGGACGATGCCATCAGTGGTTCTCCATTGGCGGCGGATGTCGCCGCGCTTCACGTTACATCAAACGAAAGCGGGCGCTAGTCGTTCCGCCGCCGTTACGAATGCCGCATCCTATCACGCCTTGCCCGCGACCTTCAGCGCGAAAGCGGTGGTGTAGGCGATTTCATCGAGCCTGGAGAAACGGCCGGACGCGCCGGCGTGGCCGGCCTCCATGTTGATGCGGAACAGCACCGGGTTGTCGCCGGCCTTGCGCTCGCGCAGCCGCGCGACCCATTTGGCCGGCTCCCAGTAGGTGACGCGCGGATCGGTCAGGCCGGCGACGGCGAGGATCGGCGGATAGGCGTGCGCGCCGACATTGTCGTAGGGCGAGTAGGACGCGATCATCCGGTAATCCGCCTCCGAGACGATCGGATTGCCCCATTCGGGCCATTCCGGCGGGGTCAGCGGCAGGCTGGCGTCGAGCATGGTGGTGAGCACGTCGACGAAGGGGACCTCGGCGACGATGGCGCCGAAGGCGTCGGGCGCCATGTTGGCGACGGCGCCCATCAGCATGCCGCCGGCCGAGCCGCCCTGCGCGACGATGCGGTCGTGGCGGGTGAATTTTTCGGCGACGAGATGGCGCGCGGCGGCGATGAAATCGGTGAAGGTGTTGAGCTTCCTGTCGCGCTTGCCGTCGTCGTACCAGCCATAGCCCTTGTCCTTGCCGCCGCGGATATGCGCGATGGCGTAGACGAAGCCGCGATCGACGAGCGACAGGCAGTTGGTGTTGAAGGCGGCGGGAATCGAGATGCCGTAGGAGCCGTAGCCGTAGAGCAGCATCGGCGCCGAGCCGTCGAGCGCGGTGTCGCGGTGGTAGAGCAGCGAGACCGGCACCAGTTCGCCGTCTTGCGCGGGCGCCATGACGCGGCGGGTGACGTAATGCTCCGGATCGTGGCCGGAGGGAACCTCCTGCGTCTTCAGGAGCGTGCGCTCGCGCGTCGACATGTCGTAGTCGTAGAGCTGCGAGGGCGTCGTCATCGAGGAATAGGAGAAGCGGATGACCGTCGTGTCGTATTCGGCGGCGCCATTCAGGCCGAGCGAAAAGGCCTCCTCGTCGAAGGCGATCATGTGTTCGGCGCCGGTGGCGCGCTCGTGGATGACGATGCGCGGCAGGCCGTCCTTGCGCTCCAGCCGTACCATGTGATGACGGAAGCCCATCACGTTGAGGATCAGCCGGCCCGGCTCGTGCGGCACGAGTTCGCGCCAGTTGGCGCGCTCCGGATGGGCCGCCGGCACGGTCATGATCTTGAAATCCCTGGCGCCGTCGGCGTTGGTCAGGATGAAGAACTCGTCGCCGCCTTCCTCGATTTCGTACTGGAGTCCCGCCTCTCGCGCGGCCACGATGCGTGGCGCGGCGAAGGGATCGCCGGCCGGAAGGACGCGGTATTCCGTCGTCTCGTGGTCGTTGACGACGACGAAGATCCAGTCGTTGTTGCGCGTGCCGCCGACGCCCATGAAAAGGCCGGCGTCGGTTTCCTCGTAGACCAGCCGGTCGTCCGCCGCGTCGGTTCCGACCCGGTGGTAGAACAGCTTCGAGGGCCGGTGGCCGGCATCGAGGCGGGTGTAGAAGAAGCCGTTGCCAGCGGCGTCCCAGACGCCGCCGCCGCCGGTGTCGGGCACGCGGTCGTCGAGATCGGCCCTCGTGTCGAGATCGCGCACGCGCAGCGTGTAGAACTCGGAACCCTTGTCGTCGACGCCCCAGAGCAGCTTGCGGTGGTCGTTGGAGTGATCGACGCCGCCGAGGCGGAAATAGGGCGCGTCGCCGGCCTCGAGATCGCCGTCGAAATAGATGTCCTGGGGCCCGCCGTCGCGCGGCGTGCGAAAGAAGCGCGGCTGCTCGCCGCCCTTCTTGTAGGACGATCCGTAGGCGAAGGGTCCGTCCTTGACCGGTACCGAGGAGTCGTCCTCCTTGATGCGCCCCTTCATCTCGGCGAACAGCGTCTTGCGCAGGTCCGCGGTGTCTTTCATCAGCGCCGCCTGATAGGCGTTCTCGGCCTCGAGATGGGCGCGGATCGCCGGGTCGAGCACGGCGGGATCCTTGAACACCTCCTGCCAGTTGTCGGCGCGCAGCCAGGCATATTCGTCGGTGCGGGCGATGCCGTGATGGATGTCCCGCAGCGGTCTTGCTTGCGTCGCGGGCGGCGTTAGCTTGGGAAAACCGGTTTTCGTCATGCGATCTCGATGTGTTGGTACGTTGAACGGGAAATGAATGGAAGACTCAGGACGGGTTCACGGCGGATTTGGCATTGAATGGATGTATTCAAGTCAACACGGCATCCCGAGGAGGGGAAGATGACCCGAACCATGAAACTGACCGCACTCGCACTGTCCGCCCTCTGCCTTGCCGGCAGCGCGGGCGTCGCCGGCGCCGCCACCTTCGCCGCCTGGCAGGTCGCGGGCGTCGCCTGGGGCGACACGCTGAACGTCCGCAAGTACCCGGCCAACACGTCGCAGAAGCAGTCGGCCTATCCGAACGGCACCGTGCTGCAGATGACCGGCCGCTGCACCGGCGGCGTCGACCTCTTCGACATTGCCGGCCAGCCGAACTGGAAGCAGCGCCAGGCCGTCCGGCAGAAATGGTGCGAGGTCTGGCACGACCCGCGCAACGATAGCGACTTCGTTACCGGCTGGGTCTACGGCAAATACATCCGCCCGTACTGACCGCCTGCGCCCGGTCACGCCTTTTCGAACGCCATGGCGGTGCCGTTCATGCAGTAGCGCAGGCCGGTCGGATTCGGGCCGTCGTTGAAGACGTGGCCGAGATGCGCGTCGCAGTCCGCGCAGCGGATCTCGGTGCGCGTCACGAAGAACGACCGGTCCTTGTGTTCGCTGACGGCGCCGCTGTCGACCGGCTTGAAGAAGCTCGGCCAGCCGGTTCCGGAATCGAACTTGGTGTCGGACGAGAACAGCTCGTTGCCGCAGCCGACGCAGCGATAGAGGCCCTTGTCCTTGGTGTCCCAGTTCGGCCCGGTGAAGGCGCGCTCGGTGCCGTGCTTGCGCATGACGTAATATTGCTCCGGCGTCAGTTGTTCGCGCCATTCCGCATCCGATTTCATGACCTTGACGTCGGCATCGCTCGCCATGCTTCGCTCCCTTGCTCGGTTTCCCATCATGTAGTGCGGATCGGCGGCGATGTCAGCGCCGGACGGGCACAACTTTTCGCGTTCGGCGCGAGGTCAAGCGCTGTTGCGGCAGGGCAGGACCTGCGGCGCGCAAGCAAAACGATGCCCGATGCCTGCCGGCTACTGCCCGACGCCCGAGGTCAGATGCAGCATCCTTTCGATACCGTCACCGCCGCTGGTTGTATTGCGGCAGTCGCCTCATTTTTGACAAAAATCGAACACTTGGTCGAAATTTCTCGAAGAATCCAGCGTTGAACCTGCTCAACTTATTGTTAGGGATATTTTACAATCGCTTGAAATGGCGCCCCGTTTCAAGAAAGGAGCGCGCATTGGTTGCAAACTTTCAGCAGACCACCCGCGTTCAATTGTCGCTTGCGGCATTAAAACTGGCAAACGTTGAAATAAAGAATTGACTTGCACTACAAGTAGGGCCATCTAGCGGATCGCAGCCGCGAATCAAAGGGCATTCTGTTTCTGTTGTGTACCGCGGTTTACCTTGAAGCAGCACAAGCCCGAATATTACCTCAACTCAGTTACCAAGGGGCCTTGATCATGGACAATTCAGAAGCAGTCACCAAGAACGGCGAGATGCTCATCGAACTGACCGCCGACGTCGTCGCGGCATATGTGAGCAACAATCCGGTACCGGTTTCGGAACTGCCGAACCTCATCGCCGACATTCATGCCGCGCTCGGCCGCGTCGGCGGCCCGGGTGAAGTGCCGCCTGCCGAAAAGCAGAAGCCGGCCGTCAGCCCGAAGAAGTCGGTCCATGACGACTTCATCATCTGCCTGGAAGACGGCAAGAAGTTCAAGTCGCTGAAGCGCCATCTGATGACGCATTATGGCCTGTCGCCGGATGCCTATCGCGAGAAGTGGGGCCTCGAGGCGACCTATCCGATGGTTGCGCCGAACTATGCCGCGGCACGTTCGCAGCTCGCCAAGAAGATGGGCCTCGGCCGCAAGCGCAAGTAGGCGCGCAACCTTCCCCTATCCTTTGACATGGCGCCCTCGGGCGCCATGTTCGTTTCGGGCGACGCGTTCAGGGCAGCAGTCCGAGCTCCACCGCCCGCCAGGGCGCGGGCGGCGCATCGCCAGGCGCCGTCTCGCCCGAACGCAGCCGGTCCAGCGCCTGTTTCAGCGCGATATGACGGTTCAAATCATAGCTCCAGTGGCGCCGCGCGCCCTTGATGCGCTCGCGCTCGACGAGGCGCGCGATGCGCTGCGTGAGCCGCTGGCGGTGTTCTCCGTCGGACGCAAGCGCCGCCGGCAGGTCGATGCCCGATACGAGGAAGAACGCGGCCGCCTGCCGCATGTCCTGCTCGAACTGGCGCGCCCTGATCCTGAATTCGAGGGCTTGCGTGGAAAATCGTGGCATTCGCGGTCTCCCTGACGGTTGTCGTGCCGCCGAAACTCGCTCCACGCGCCGGGGAGGGGGATAAAACTCGCCATGCCGCCGCCGGGCCATGCAAGAAATCGCAATGAAATCAGAGGAAAGTCGAAAACCTTATAAGAAATAATTCCTCTATTTATTCACACCCGCGCTGCCGGCCGATATAAGAACATATTCCCAATTATATCTTTGACACCACAATAACCAATGCTAGTATGCGCTGACTATGGAGGTCACCCATGTCTGGCGCGCCCGAAACGGAAAGAACTTGTCAGGACGAAAAGAAAATAGAGGTCACCCCTGAGATGATTGATCGGGGTCTGGACGCTCTGATTCTTCACTTTGGGGAAGACGGATCGCTTGTTGTGCGAGAGATTTTACATGCGGCCCTTCGTCCACCTCAGGAAGGCACTGTACGACGATGAACATGGCATCTGCCAGTGCCTGGATCGCATCTGCCGCCCGCGTAATGTCTTCTAGCGACAAACTCTCTTGCGGGTTCGCGATGGAAACTGAGGCGGTCACTGGCCTGGATCGTAGGCTGTGCAGGTCTCCCGCGCCGCCTATCCAAACTGTATGGACAATGGAATTGCGGCGGTGCCTTAACCTGTCGAACTCCTTGATCATATTGGTCAGGATTTCGAGATACTCCGCAGGGATGACTTGTATCCGGTAGCGTTCGCGGTGCAGCGCGATCAACGTTCGTAGAGCTTTAAGTTGATAGTCGAGGTTAAGGTCTTTTGTCAGCGCCAGCGCCGGAAATTCAGGGGTCATAGCCAATCTAGATAGCGCCATCCCGAGTACACGCTCTAGAACCGACCACGCCGTAGTCACTCTGCCAATGGCTTGCAGATGCTCATTATCTGGGCGCATAAAGGGCTTTAGGAATGTCTCCTCTATTCTCCGTCCTTCTTTTTGAGCGGGCGGGTTGTGGTCATGCATCAATTCACGAAACGGCTGTAGCATCGCCTTTATGACAGCCGGTATCGGGGGAAATGAAGGATCGTCGGACATGGGAACCTCAGACAAACGCGAGCCGGATCGGTATGGCGATAACGAAGCGGAGGACCGTTTTCGGCGTTTGCTGAAGTCTGCTGTGAATACGCCGCCCGCCCCGCTCAAGAGCTTGGCACCAATCGGCGTCCCGGCGCAACAAAAGCGCGGCAGGAAACCTACCGAGCCTTCTTCGGATGTTTCTTCCGCCAGCGCAAAAACCGTAAAGCGCGGTGGTGGAAAACCGGTTTAGTGAGGTTGTTGGTAGGTGAGGCGCTTGCCCGCTGCGCCCTCAATTGCCGCAAACGTGCGGGCTTCGTCCTCGACGCCAAGCGCCGAACGATGGTTGTAGCGGAAATCGAACTCGGCAAGGTAGCGGTGAAGGTGCTTCTCTGCGCAGTGCTGGTAGACGCCGCGCATCCCGCGCTTGAACACTGAAAAGACATTCTCGACAGTGTTCGTATGGACGGTGCGCTCCGCTTCGTAGCGGACATATTCGCCAGCCGAGTGCTTCACGGTGGAGTGTTCCGCAAAAAGCTGGTCGGCGTCGCCATAGAGGCGGCTTTCGTCTGTGTAGAGGTAGCTTTCGCGGGCAACGTTGTCGGCGACGATCTTGGTAACCGTCGCTTTGTCGGCAACCGCTGCATAGAACGTGCGGACCGAGCCGCCGCGTTCGACAAGCGCGATGATCGGGCGCTGTCCACCATGACCGCGTTTACCGCGCTTGGTGGTCTTGCCCAGCTTCTTGTCGTCGCGATACCCATAGTATGTCTCGTCCGCCTCAACGATCTGACCCTCACCACCAAGCGGGCCGAACGTGCCATCGGCGCGCATAGCCTCGCGAATGCGGTGAGCCATGAACCAAGCCGCCTTATAGGTGATTTTGAGGGTGCGGTGGAGCTGGTGGGCCGAGACGCCCTTCTTGGACGACGCCATGAGGTAGAAGCCCTGCATCCACTTGGATAGCGGGATATGCGAGGACTCCATCACGCTCTTAGTGGTGACGCTGAAATCCTTACGGCAAACTGGTTCGCCGCAACGGTAGACGGTCGCACCGCACTTCTGCGTCCGCTTGGTGGTGTAGGAGCGATCAACCGTCCCGCAATGCGGGCAAACGCGGGTGCCAGACCAGCGGATATCCTCCAAGAGGTTTTTGGCGGCTTCGTCATTGTGGAAGTGCGGTGCGGAGAACATGGCTGCATCCCTCTCTTGCAACCAATACTAGCCTTAGCGTTTGTGGTGTCAAGTATATAATTACGAACATATTCCTACGCACGAGAGGGGGATATGGAAGTGGCATCGACGCAGGCAGTGAGAAGCGGATGTTCAAACGGCCGGACACAACTGGAAAGGTTTTCGGGTGACGCGCCGAGGCTGCGCCCAATTCCGCCGCGCGATGCCGCGGATACCGCGGATGCGCCGGCAACCGACCGC
>JAUYMV010000517.1 GCA_030698645.1 Mesorhizobium sp. | reverse complement strand
CGGCGGGTCCGAACTCGACACCGGCGCAATCCTGACGACGGACGCGAACGCCCAGATCGCCGAGATTCACGATCGCATGCCGGTGGTGATCCGACCGGAGGATTTCGCCCGCTGGCTCGACTGCAAGGGGCAGGAGCCGCGCGATGTCGCCGATCTCCTGCGGCCGGTGGAACCCGGCTTCTTCGAGGCGATTCCGGTTTCGGACAAGGTCAACAAGGCGTCCAATGTCGGCCCCGATGTTCAGGAGCCCATTGCGCCCGTAGCCGAGCCTGCGTCCGCGCGGGAAAAGGTCGAGCGCCCTGATGCTGGTCCGCCGGAAGACCGGCAGTTCAAGCTGCTGTAGGAACTGCTCAGGCCTTGGCCGGGCCGGCGCCCTTGACGCCCTTCTTCGGCATGCAGACGAGCGCGGCGAGGATCGCCGCCGGTCCGATGGCGCGGTAATGGCCGGCGAGCGCGGCATATTGCGCGCGAGCGGTTGCGGCGTCGATGGTCTTGTGAGTGGTCATTGCAGTTCCCTGGCGTTCCCTTTGGCGCGCTGATGATGCCCGATTTGGTCGAAATCGTGACGCGGCGTTAACTGTGCGGTTCCTGTCGTTCACGCTGTTCCGACATGTTTAATAAAATCCTAATGGTTCCATCCGGTGCCGCCGGGGCGACCGCAATTGCCGATATTGCGGCTTGACGGCAACACCGGCCACGCCGCATAAAGCGGGCATGAAAACGACTTTCGCCATTTGCGGGATTTGCATTATCGGCTAGCGCTTCTGCTGGTCCGGCCGTTTTCGCCTTCTCTCCCAAAGACAAGCAAACGCCCCGGCCAGCAGGCTGGCGCGTAGCGTATTGACGGTTCGTGGCAGGCGCCGGCTTTTCGGCGGGCCGGAGAGGGAAACATGGCAGACGGTTCGACCGGGCTTCGGCTCTACAACACGCTGACGCGCACGAAGGAGGACTTTGTCCCCATCGATGCCGACAACGTACGCATGTATGTCTGCGGGCCGACGGTCTACGACTACGCCCATATCGGCAATGCCCGGCCGGCGATCGTCTTCGACGTGCTGTTCCGGCTGCTCCGGCACCTCTACGGGCCGGAGCACGTCACCTATGTGCGCAACATCACCGACGTCGACGACAAGATCAACGCCCGCGCGCTGCGCGATTACGGCGCCGACATCGCGTCGGGAAAACTCTCGCTGAACGAGGCGATCCGGAAAGTCACCGAGCCGACCTACGAGCAATACCAGAAGGACGTGACCGCGCTCGGCTGCCTGCCGCCGACCTTCCAGCCGCGCGCGACGGAATTCGTGCTGCCCCGCGCGGACGGCAAGGCCGACATGGTGACGCTGATTCAGTCTCTGATCGACAAGCGCCATGCCTATGTTGCGAATGGCGAAGTCCTGTTCGACGTTGCCTCGATGGCGGATTACGGCCAGCTATCCAAGCGCAATCTCGACGAGCAGCAGGCCGGCGCCCGCGTCGCCGTCGAGGCGCACAAGAAGAACCCGGCCGACTTCGTGCTGTGGAAGCAAAGCTCGCCCGAGGAGCCCGGCTGGGAAGCCCATTTCCGCCTGCCCGACGGCACGCACGCCCACATCCACGGCCGCCCCGGCTGGCACATCGAGTGCTCGGCGATGTCCGCCGCCTATCTCGGCGACGTCTTCGACATCCACGGCGGCGGCCTGGACCTGATCTTCCCGCACCACGAAAACGAGATCGCCCAGTCCCGCTGCGCGCACGGCACGGACGTCATGGCGAAGGTCTGGATGCACAACGGGTTCCTGCAGGTCGAGGGCAAGAAGATGTCCAAGAGCGACGGGAATTT
>JAUYMV010000516.1 GCA_030698645.1 Mesorhizobium sp. | reverse complement strand
ACCACCGGCGATGTCGGCTATCTGACGCCGGACGGGCGGCTGGTTCTGACCGGCCGCGAGAAGGACCTGATCGTGCGCAGCGGCCACAACATCGATCCGGCGGCCATCGAGGACGTGGCCAACCGGTTCGACGGAGTGCAGATCAGCGCCGCCGTCGGTATGCCCGACGAATATGCCGGCGAGGTCCCGGCGCTGTTCGTCGTCCCCGCCGCCGGCGCGCAGGTCGATCTGGAGGCGCTCAGGCTGCATCTCGAGCGCGGCGTGCACGAGCCGCCCGCCCGGCCGCGGGTCGTGCTGGTCATCGATGCGCTCCCGGTGACGGCGGTCGGAAAGATCTTCAAGCCGGCGCTGCGCGGCATGGCGATCAAGGAGAAGGTGCGGCTCGAGACGGCGCGGCTCTGCGGTGCGGACGCGGCGGCCGCGGTCGAAGTCGGTCTCGATGCGCAGAAGCGCACGCTGGTCGACGTGGTCGTCAGCGGCGCGACCGCCGACCAGCTCGCCAGCCTCGATGCGGCGCTGAAACCGCTGCCGCAGCGCTACACGGTGCGGCCAGCCCCCGATGCGACGGACGAAGACGGCGTGACGCTCGCCTTCGCCGACGGCATCGCCGTGCTGACGCTGAACCGGCCGGACAGCATGAATGCGCTGTCGCAGCCGATCATGCGCGTGATGGAGCGCCGGCTCCGCACTGTCGCCGCGCTGTCTGGCCTGCGCGCGGTGATCATCACCGGGGCGGGGCGCGCCTTCTGCGCCGGCGGCGACCTGATGGAATTCGAACGGGCGCTGGCCGCCGGCGGCACCGCGCTGGTCGACATTTTGCGCGCCAACCAGGGCGTGCTCCAACTGGTCGAGGACCTTCCCGTCCCGGTCATCGCCGCGGTCAACGGCGCGGCGGTGGCGGGGGGGCTGGAACTGTTGCTGTGCTGCGACATCATCGTCGCCGCCGAGGGCGCCAAAATAGGCGACGGCCATGCGCGCTACGGCATCGTGCCGGCCGGCGGCGCCACGGTCAGGCTGCTCGAACGGCTGTCTCCATCGCGCGCGGCGCAGCTCTTCTACACGGCCTCCCTGGTGGACGCCCGGACGCTGGCGGAATGGGGGCTGGTCAACGAGATGGTCGAAAAAGAGCGGCTGATGGAAAGGGCAATGGAGATCGCCCGCGCGATATGCCTGTGCAGTCCCGAGGTCCTGAGGCACATCAAGGCGCTGACGGGCAGGTCCGCGCGCGACCCGGGCCGGGCGAGCCGGCTGCGCGCCGAACTCGAGCATTTCCAGACGCATACCGGCGGCCGGGATCTGGCCGAGGGCCTCGCGGCATTCCGGGCGAAGCGACAGCCGAGATATCTCGACAACGGGTGACATCCACGTTCGACCGTCTGATCGCGATCTGCGACTGTGCGGTCGTACGGGTCGGTTGAAGCACCGCACCTGACCGCCAATCAAGGCCGCCGCCGCTGTCGACCGTTGGTCGGAACGGCAGTTCGCCAGCCGTCTGGTCGTCAAATCATTGTTCCGTATGCAAGCCCCCCGGGCTGCGGGTCACGCAACGGAGGAGCTTTTCCGCGCTCGCGCGTGCGCGTCTCGCGATTGGTCAAATGCAGTCAGGCGACAGCGGATCGACAGCATCAATCGTTCCCGGCCACCCATCTTGCATGCCCCTATTGATGCAGATCAATGTCGCGTCCGTCTTGGTATGTGAAAATAGAAAAATGAAACTGCGAATTGGATGGCTGACTTTCACGTTTCTAGCGATGTCTTGCGTGGGGTTGTTTGCCCAAGTGCAATCACTGCACGATGTACATAAGAATGCAGGCATCGCATGTGCGACCTGCCATCGGGAATCGCCCGCGGCCGTGGCGCCGCCGGATGCAAGCTGCGTGGCTTGCCATGGAACGATGCTCCAACCTGCCGACGCTATGAACGCGCCGTCCGTCGATCCGCATCGCTCTCCCCATCTTGGCCCGGGTGAAGTCCCGGTCTGTGGCGAGTGCCACAAGATACACGGGAAATCCGAAGTGACATGCGTCGCCTGTCACCGTCGTTTCCAGTTCGACATCAAATAGCCGGCGCCACCGCCGGTGAAGCAGAGGAGAACCACCATGTCCGACCCCCACGCGAATGGCGTCAGCCGCCGCAGCATGCTGACCAGTCTCGGCGCCGGCGCCGGAATTCTCGGACTGGCGGCAGCATCCTCCGCGCAGGCCGCGGCGCTGCCCGCACCCGCGTCGAGTGAAAGCTTCGATGTCGTCGTGATTGGGTCCGGGATGGCCGGCTGCGCGGCCGCGCTCGAGGCTGCACTGAGCGGCGCGAAGGTCGTTGTGCTTGAGAAAGTCTCCCAGAGCCGCATGGGCGGCAATTCGTTCCTTGCCGGCGGGAGTTTCGCGGTTCCGCTGGACACCGGCGAACAGGCCCGCGCCGACTATGTCGAGGACTACGACAAATATTGCCTGGGACGCGGCAATACGGAAATCTTCAAGTTGATGGCGTCTCATGTCCTGGATGACCTCAAATGGCTGAGCGACAACGGCATCGAGGTGCTTCCGGCGGAGAATCGTCCTCCCAACAGGGTGGCGACCGTCCAGACCGCGCCCGCGGCGTTTGCCGGAATGCCGCGACTTTTTAAGGCGATCAAGGAGCGAATCGAATCGGCCGGAGGTGTTTTTGTTTTCGACACCAAGGCGAAGCAACTCATGCTGAATGAAACCGGCGGCGTGTCCGGCGTCCGCGCGATCGGGCCTAGCGGTGTGGTGGAGTATCGCGCCAAAGCTGTGATCATCGCTGCAGGCGGATATGCCGGCAACACGCAGATTCTGGAGGCATACTCCGATCCCAATGCTGGCGCGATGATGGTCCGAGGCATCAAATGGGCGACCGGGGATGGATTGATGATGGCGCAGGACGTCGGCGCCGGTCTGAAGGGCATGGGCGGACTGATGGCCCTACACATCGCGGCAGTGGACAGCGTGGAAACCGCCGCCGGGCAACCGGCGCGCGCCGTGCCTTACGCAATCAGCATTAATCGCGAAGGTCGGCGTTTCGTAGACGAGTCCCGCGGCTACGTGGCGCACGGAAAGGCCGTACTGGAGCAGCCCGGCCAAACCACGACGCTGGTCTTCGACGAGAGCATACGCAAGTCCGTGGCAGCCCCGGTCATCGCGACGTTCGAGCGGCTTGGAGTCACCGTGCACCAGGCGGACACGCTGGAAGAACTGGCCAGCAAGGTCGGCGCGCCGGTCGAGGAGTTCGTGCGGACCGTCACCGCGTTCAATGCGGCGGTGGCCGATGGCGCGGCGCCGGGCGCGACGCCCCCGAAGGCAACCCTTGCGAGCCGCATCGAGACCGCGCCTTTCTATGCCTTCAGCCCGCTCGCTCCCGGAATCACGTTGACCTTTGGCGGCATCATGATCAACGCGAATGCGCAGGTCCTGGAAGCCGACGGGCGGGTCATCCCCGGCCTTTTCGCTGCGGGCGAAGGTGCCGGTGCGGCGTTCCACCATGACTATATCGGCGGAGGCGCATTGACCAACTGCCTCGTCATGGGCCGCATCGCTGGCCGCCAGGCCGCCGCCTGAGCTGCGACCTGACGGACCGCCGCCGCGCGGTCGGTCATGCTCTACGATCCTGTTCGCCGGCCGTTTGCCGCGGTCGGCGGATTTTTCTGGCCGAACCGCCGCCTGTTTCCTATCTCCGTTCCTGCTGCAACCAAGGATTCGGACAGGAGCGGGGATTGGCCGACTACATCATGATACTGGGCGGCCTCGCTTTGCTCGTTGCCGGCGGCGAGATGCTGGTGAGCGGCGCGACGAGCGCGGCCAAGGCGTTCGGGGTGTCACCGCTGATCATCGGCCTGACGCTGGTCGGCTTCGGCACCTCGACGCCGGAACTGGTGACCACCGTCACGGCCGCGCTCGCCGGCGCGCCGGGGATCGCCATCGGCAATGTGGTCGGCTCGAACACGGCCAACATCCTGCTCGTGCTCGGCGTCGCGGCGATGATCTATCCGCTCGCCGTCGATCCACGCAGCTTTCGCCGCGATGCCATCGTTCTCGTCGCCGCGACGCTCGCGGCCCTGGCGATCGTGCTCGTCGGCAATGTCGGACGGCTGACCGGCGCAGCGCTCATCGCATCGCTGATAGCCTATGTGATCTTCCTCTATCTGCACGAAGGCGACGCCCCTGATGAAGAGGCCGAGGTGAAGCGTCACATGGCGGAGGACGCGCCGCGGGGACCGGGAACGCCGGCACTGGCGCTCGGCCTGGCGGCTCTGGGCGTGGGCCTCACCATCGTGGGTGCCAAGCTGCTGGTCGATGGCGCCATCGAAGTCGCCAGCGATCTCGGCGTCTCCGACACGATCATCGGCCTGACGATCGTCGCCGTCGGCACATCGATGCCGGAATTGATCACGAGCGCCGTGGCGGCGTTCCGCAAGCATGGCGATGTCGCCTATGGCAACATCATCGGCTCAAACCTCTACAACATTCTGTTCATCCTCGGCAGCGCAGCCCTGATCAAGCCGATCGCGATTCCCGCGCAGATCGCCCGTTTCGACATCTGGATCATGGTCGGCGCAACCGCGCTTCTCGTGCTGTTCGCACGCACCGGCTTCAAGCTGCACCGCTGGGAGGGGTTCGCCTTCGTGCTCGGCTATGCCGCCTATCTGGGACTGCTGATCTTGAGGGCGTGATAGTTGCAACGCGGACGAAGCCGGACTGCTGGGCAGCCAATCACCTGCTCTGCCGCGCACCGGCAAAGATGCGCGCAACTACTTAGAAAATACTCCGCAGATTGTCCGTCCTAATACAGGCGTTCACATCCTCGATGTCATTGGCCCTATTGAGGCAACGACGGAGATCGTCATAGGCAGACGCGATCCGTTTCGCCTTTTCGGAAATACGGTCACCGTCGCTCTTGCATATGAACCCACCGAAATTGCAGGTGTAGGCGTCGAAGCATTGTGCGTCCCGCTTAACAACCTTCTCGTTGTAGTTGATACATGACGGCTGACCCATTGAACACGAGAAAGATTGCGTATGGCCGACACTAGGAACACTTGCCAAAGCCGCAATCAAGACTGCTGCAGATGTAAACCTCGCCATCACGTTTCCCTCAGGAGATTTGAGCAGCGGGCTCGCCTCTGTAGTGAACTTGTCGAGCGCGGTAAGCAGATCGGGCTGAAGCCGGACCATCACCAGCGTCATCAAAGCCTGATACCATAGAAGCTGGTCGGCGGGGAAGGTGGAGCGATCAACCTTGTCCAAAGGAGGGCAGGGATAATGAGCAACGTGGTGTCGTTTATCCCCCTTCACGGCGGCAGGATCTACCGGCCGGAGTTTGTCCTTTTCGACGGCAGGCAGCGCCGACAGTGGGCTGTGGTTGAACGCGAAGCGGACGGAACAGAGGCCATTATCCCGGTCTATCGGGGCCGCAAACGCGAAGCATTTGCCATGGTGAGAATCTGGACGCGAGCAGAGGCCGCCCGCAGACGAGATCTGGAAAGGCTGGCCCGTGACCCGGTCGGCAGGTCGGCGCTGGCTATGACGCCGGATCAGCGCGCTTTCATGATCAAAATGCTGACCGCAGTGCAACAAATGACGGGATATACGTCATGACCTACGCCAACCTGGCTCAGCGTCGCTATGGACGCATATGGGTGTAGGCTAATCGGTCGAAATGGCGAGGCGCAAACAAAGTTGGTCCGCCGGTGCGGTAGCCTGTTTTATTCCGAGACAATGCTTGTTAGCTCGGCATTGGCCTCGTCGTCGGTTGGGTCGGGTCAGTTTCTGCTAAGTCATTGAAAGGCTTGGTGGGTGCGACAGGTTTCGAACCTGTGACCCGCTGATTAAGAGTCAGCTGCTCTACCAACTGAGCTACGCACCCGGGCCAATGACGCGGTAACCGCGTCAGGTGCGGGTCTATAGCGGCTCGGCCGCGGAGTGTCCACCCCGATATCGCGCCTTGCGGCTCGATTTGTGGCGAACGGGCAACCGGGGCGAAACCGGCGGCCGGAGATCGGTCGTTGCGCCTTGCAAGCCGAGGCAATTCGGCTGGCGCTCCCGATCCGCTTCCGTGGCGCTGCCGAGGCGCGTGCGAATCTGACAGCCTCGGGGAAGGCGGGCGAGGACCCGCGCCAGGGATGAACGCAATGACCGGAACCGCCGGCCCGGCAGCCGACCGATACGCCCTCGACGGCGCTTATGCGTGGACCAGGCTCGCCGTCTCGCTCGCGCTGTCGACCATCGGCGGCGTCGGCATGTGGGCGGTGGTCGTCGTGCTGCCGCAGGTGCAGGCGGAATTCGGCGTCGCCCGGGCGGACGCTTCGCTGCCCTACACAATGACCATGCTGGGCTTCGCCTTCGGCAATGTGGTGATCGGCCGCTTCATCGACCGCACCGGGTTCATGCTGCCGGCGCTGATCTCGGCGGCGGCCTTGGGCACAGGCTTCATCCTGGCGGCGCTCAGCCCCTCGATCATCGTCTTCGCGCTGGTGCAGGGCCTGCTGATCGGCGTCGGCTCGGCCTGCACCTTCGGGCCGCTGATCGCCGACATCTCGCACTGGTTCGACCGGCGGCGCGGCATCGCGGTGGCGACGGCTGCCTGCGGCAACTATCTGGCCGGCGCGATCTGGCCGATGGCCATGCAGCCCTTCCTCCTCGCCGAGGGCTGGCGGACGACCTATCTCGGCATCGGCGTCGTCTGCCTTGTGACCATGGTGCCGCTGGCGCTGATGCTGCGGCGGCGGCCGCCGCACGAAGGCGCGGTCGGCGCGCCGGCGCCGCGCGCGGTGCTGTCGATCGGCGTGTCGCCCGGCGTGATCCAGGCCATGCTGGTGATCGCCGGCCTGTCGTGCTGCGTCGCCATGTCGATGCCCCAGGTGCACATCGTCGCCTATTGCGCCGACCTCGGCTATGGCGCGGCGAGGGGCGCCGAGATGCTGTCCCTGATGCTGCTCTTCGGCATCGTCAGCCGGCTGGCGTCCGGCCTGCTCGCCGACCGCATCGGCGGCATCCGGACGCTTCTGATCGGCTCGGTGCTGCAGGGCCTGTCGCTGCTCTTCTACATTCCGTTCGACGGGCTGGTTTCACTCTACGTCGTCTCGGCCCTGTTCGGCCTGGCGCAGGGCGGCATCGTGCCCTGCTACGCGATCATCGTGCGCGAATACATGCCGGCGAAGGAAGCCGGTCAACGCGTCGGCATCGTCATCATGGCGACGATCCTCGGCATGGCGCTCGGCGGCTGGATGTCGGGCTGGATCTATGACGTCACCGGCTCCTACGCGGCGGCGTTCCTGAACGGCATCGCCTGGAACCTGCTCAACATCACGGTGATGGCGCTGCTGCTGTGGCGGTCGGGAAGGGCGCGGCCGGCAATGGCGTAGGGGGGGTAGGGCAGTAGGGCAGTAGGGCAGTAGGGCAGTAGGGCAGTAGGGCAGTAGGGTTGCCAGTCCCCCGGGCTTGGGCGGAATCAGGTCTGCGGATCGGGCAATGCCAGTCGCTTGAGCCCCTTGGTGATCTCGCGGGCGCGCAGAGCAGCGACATCGTGGGCGGCCTGCATCCGCAGCCATGCGTCCGCCGTGCTGCCGAATACCGTTTCGAGGCGCAAGGCCATCTCCGGCGAAATCGCGCTTTCGCCTTTGACGACCCGGTAGACCTGCGCGCGCGTGACCCCTAGCGCCTTGGCAGCCTTTGCCACGGTCAGCCCCAGTTCCTCGATTGCCGACTTCACCAATCGGCCCGGATGGGGGGGAGTCTTCATAGCCATGCGCAAACCCATTCAATGGTAGTCGACAAAATCCACGTCCTCCGGTTCGCCATCGAAGCGAAAGACGATCCGCCAATTCGCCCGCACCGTGACTGCCCAGTGGCCCTTCCGGTCGCCATGCAACGGGTGCAGCCGGAAATGGGCAACGTCCATGTCACGGACGGTCATGCGATATCCAGCAAGCCGAGGATTTCTTCGATGCGACCAATCAAGGCAGCCGGCAGCTTGCTGCGATCGCCATCCTCGTAAAGGCGCTTCAGGCCCTTGTGCCGGAAGGATCGTATCATCGAAGCGCCTATGTATCATGTCGCGTGACAATATACAAACGGAAACTTACACCCAGCCGCCATCGACCACGAAGTTCTGCGCCGAGCACATTTTCGAATCGTCGGCGGCCAGGAAGAGGGCCATGCGGGCGATGTCGTCGGGGAGGACGCGGCCGGCCAGGCACTGGCTGCGGTCGATCAGTTCGTTGGCGGCGTCGTCGACCCAGAGGTCGAGCTGGCGCTGCGTCATCACCCAGCCGGGCACCAGCGTGTTGACGCGGATACCGTGCTTGCCAAGGTCGCGCGCGAAGGAGCGCGTCAGGCCGTGCGTCGCGGCCTTGGCGGTCGCATAGGCCGGATAGCCGCCCGACGCCATCATCCAGCCG
>JAUYMV010000495.1 GCA_030698645.1 Mesorhizobium sp. | reverse complement strand
GGCGTGCGGATTTCGTGGCTCATGTTGGCGAGGAATTCGGATTTCGCCCGGTCGGCGAGCACGGCCTTTCGCTGCGCCTCTTCCAGCTCGCGTTCGCGCTGCTTGAGTTCGGTGATGTCCGAGCTCGACCCGATCAGATGGACGGTGCCGTCGCCCAGGACGAGCCGGCTCTTGCGGGCGATGAGATGGACGACGGAGCCGTCGCGGTGCGTCAGCGTTTCCTCGATCTCGTTGCCCTTGCCCGTCGCGACGACCTCCTCGTCGCGATTGGCGAAGCCTTCGCCCTCGACGCCGAACAGTTCGCGGTCGGTGTGCCCGGCGGCCTGCTCCTTCTTGATGCCGGTCATCGCGCACCAGGCCTTGTTGACGAAGCGGATCGTCAGATCGTCGTCCTTGACGTAGGCGGCGACAGGCAGGTCGTCCAGCACATGGCGGAACAGGTCGATCTGGCGCATCGAATCCTGCAGCGCCGCTTCGCGTGCTCTCAGCTCCGTGATGTCGACGCGAACGCCGACGAAGGTGCCGTCCGCCGTGCGCGTGTCGAACGCCTTTTGCCACTTGCCGTCCGGATTGCGCCGTTCATAGACCGAATGGCTCGCGTGATAGCGCTTGAGATAGCCGCGGATCCAGGCCTCGGCGTCGGTGTCGTAGAGGAGGTCGAGCGCCGTGTCGCCACTGTCCCGGAAATAGCCGGCGCGGTGCGCCACCACGAGCGCGTCGCGCAGCGAGTGGCCCGGCGTCATCGCCTCGCAGAGCGCCGGCAGCGTATCCTTGATCTGCTTGTTGGCGAGCACGAAACGGTCGTTGCGGTCGTAGATGATGACGCCCGCCGGCAGCGATTCGATGACGCTGGCGAGTTGCTGGCGCGCCTCGTCGGCCTCCACCTCGCGGCGCTTCATCTCCGTGATGTCGAACAGGAAGCCGGCGACATAGGCGTTGCCGCTGTCGGTCTGGACCCGGTTCTTGCGCACGATGCGCGACTTCGCGTGCCCGTGCTCCACGAAGTCTTCCTCGATCTCGTAGGGCGCGCCGGTCAGCAGGACCTCGCGCTCGGACATCTCGAAACGGTCGACTTCCGCCGCTGCGATGAAATGCCTGGCCGATTTTCCGATGATTTCCTCGGGCGTCAGGCCGAACACGCTGGAAAACGCCTCGTTGGCGAAGACGAAGTTCAGATTGCCGTCCTTGACGAAGATCGGATCTCGCACGCCGTTGAGCACCGCGTCGGCCAGTCGCGACCGTTCCAGCGCGGCGGCGAGCTCCTTCTCGCGGTTCTTCATCTCTGTGACGTCGTAGTAGGAGACGAGCCGCTTGCCGCCGGAAAGCTCCGTGACGGAGTAGATCATGGTGCGCCCGTCGGCGCGCACGAACTCGCGCGGCTCCACCGTGCCGGCGCGAATCTCGCCGAGGCGCGACGCGACATAGGCCTCCCAGTCGGCGTCCGCGACGTTGTAGATGCCGTTGTGACGGTTGATGTCCATCAGCGCGCGGAACGGACTGCCGACCGTCACGTCGCCCCGGTCGAGCCGCCAGATGTCGTAGAAGGCCTTGTTGATGATCTCCGCATCGAGGTTGACGTCGAGCACGACCACGCCCATCAGCATCGCATCGACCGTGCGCTGCAGGTCGGATAGCAGCGCGCCCGCCTTGGCGCTCGCCACCGCGAGCGCGTTTTCGTGCCCGGCCACTTCGTCGATCTTTTCGGCGCCCGCGTTCACGCCGTCGGCCCGCTCGCGCTTCTCATGTTCCCGGATGAGGCGGTGCGCGGCATCGAGTTCGTCATAGGAGGCGAGCGCCGCCGTCACGTTGCGGCCGATGCCGCGATATCCGCTGAAATCGCCGGCCTCGTCGTAGAGCGGGAAGCCCGACGCCGAAATCCAGCGGCATTCCGGCCGAGCGCCGGTCGCCTGGTAGATGAATTCACGGAAGGGGCGATGCGCCGCGAGATCCTCGAGATGCGCCGCCGCGCTCTTCGAAATGCGTGCGACGGTCTGCAGCAGGTCCAGTCGCGAACGACCGAGGACCTGTTCGGGCGACAGGCCGGTCGCGTCCTCGAAATTGTCGGAGAGCCAGGAGAACCGGTTCTCCCTGTCGGTTTCCCAAATCCAGTCGGCGGCGTTCTCGACAAGT
>JAUYMV010000503.1 GCA_030698645.1 Mesorhizobium sp. | reverse complement strand
GCAGCAGGCGGCCTGACCGCCGTTTCCGGATCGCGAAGGAGTAGCCGATGAGGCGCGTCGTTGTCACAGGCCTTGGGATCGTGTCGTCGATCGGCAACGATGCGGACGAAGTGCGCGCGTCGCTGCACGACGCCCGCTCCGGCATCAGCTTTTCCGACCAGTTCGCCGAACACGGCTTTCGCTGCCAGGTCTGGGGCTCGCCGACCCTCGATCCGTCGACGCTGATCGATCGCCGCGCCATGCGCTTCCTGTCGCAGGGGGCGGCATGGAACCATGTCGCCATGGATCAGGCGATCGCCGATTCGGGTCTCGAGGAAGGCGACATCAGCAACGAGCGCACCGGCATCGTGATGGGTTCCGGCGGGCCGTCGACGCGCACCATCGTCGAGGCAGCCGACATCACGCGCAAGAACACCAGCCCAAAGCGCATCGGGCCGTTCGCCGTGCCGAAGGCGATGTCGTCCACGGCGTCGGCGACGCTCGCCACGTGGTTCAAGATTCACGGCGTGAACTATTCGATCTCGTCGGCCTGCTCGACATCGGCGCATTGCATCGGCAATGCCGCCGAACTGATCCAGTGGGGCAAGCAGGACGTCATGTTCGCCGGCGGCCATGAAGACCTCGACTGGACGATGTCCAATCTGTTCGACGCGATGGGCGCGATGTCGTCGAAGTACAACGATCGCGCCTCGGTCGCCTCGCGCGCCTACGACGTCGATCGAGACGGCTTCGTCATCGCCGGCGGCGCGGGCGTCCTTGTGCTCGAGGAACTCGAGCACGCCAGGGTGCGCGGCGCGAAAATCCATGCCGAGATCGTCGGCTACGGTGCGACATCGGACGGCTACGACATGGTCGCGCCGTCAGGCGAAGGGGCCATCCGCTGCATGCGTCAGGCGCTCGCCGGTGTGAAGCGGCCGGTCGACTACATCAACACGCACGGCACCTCGACGCCGGTCGGCGATTCAAAGGAAATGGGCGCGATCCGCGAGGTGTTTGGCGAAAAGATTCCGCACATCTCGTCGACCAAATCGCTGACCGGCCACTCCTTGGGCGCCGCCGGTGTGCAGGAATCGATCTATTCGATCCTGATGATGCAGGGCGGCTTCATCGGCGAGAGCGCGCATATCGAGACGCTCGACCCCGAATTCGAGGGCATGCCGATCGTGCGCAAGCGCATCGACAACGCGACGATGGACACGGTGCTGTCGAATTCCTTCGGCTTCGGCGGCACCAATGCAACGCTGGTCTTCCAGCGCTTCGAAGGCTGAGGGACAGGCATTCATGGACGGACTGATGAAGGGCAAGCGCGGCCTGATCATGGGGGTCGCGAACGACCATTCGATCGCCTGGGGCATCGCGCGGACGCTTGCGGCGCATGGCGCCGAACTGGCGTTCACCTATCAGGGCGAGGGCTTCGGCCGCCGCGTGCGCCCGCTGGCGGAGACGATCGGGGCTTCGCTGGTGCTGCCCTGCGATGTCGAGGACAGCGCCTCGATTGACAGCGTCTTCGACACGCTGAAGAGCGAACGGGGCAGTCTCGATTTCGTCGTCCACGCCATCGGCTTTTCTGACAGGAACGAGCTCAAAGGGCTCTACGCGGACACGTCCAAGGACAATTTCATCCGCACCATGGTGATCTCCTGCTACTCCTTCACCGA
>JAUYMV010000437.1 GCA_030698645.1 Mesorhizobium sp. | reverse complement strand
GCGGTGTAGCCGTCGCTCGCATCCTTCGGCGGCGGGCTGCGCCTGACGGCTGCCTGGACGATCGGATCGGGCGCCTTGGCCGGCTTGCGCACCGGTTCGGCCGGCGCGCCGCCGATGGCGGAAAAGAGGTCGTTGGTGCTGTCGTCCATGGAAGTCCGGTCCCGGTCAGGCGAATCAGCGGGAGATTGCCACAGAAGGGGTCGGGAGCGCGACAGAGTTCGCGTTCCGTTCGAGCGTCGGGCGAAGGCTGGCGCGCATACCAATTGATAACCACCAGCGCAGATTAGATGGCATTTACTCGACCGCGCATGGGCTTTGTTCAGAAATCCCACCTAGCGTCGACACCATAGAGCGGGAAATCCGCCGGAAACTCGGGGTGTCGCGTTGAAGGGCAAAGTCATACCGATGATCGGGATCGCCGCCGTGTTCGGCGCCGTTTCGATCTTCGTCGCCGATTACTGGCTGAAAAGCAGCGCGGCGTCGCGTAGCGAGCAACTGTCCACGACCGTCCAGCTGCCGGCCGTTCCGGCGGTCGAGTTCGGCACCGTCGTGGTTGCCGCGCAGCCTTTGCGCTACGGCATGACGCTGGAGCCGGCGCTGCTGACCGAAATCCCCTGGCCGCAGGCTTCGCTGCCGGCCGGCGCATTCCCGAAGATCGAGGCTCTGCTGGCCGATGGCAGCCGGGTCGTGCTGTCGCCGATGGAGCCCAACGAGCCGGTGCTGCTGACCAAGCTGTCCGGTCCAAACGGACGCGCCTCGCTGTCCAACCTGCTGGCGCCGGGCATGCGCGCCGTCACCATCAAGACCGACGAAATCGCCGGGGTGGGCGGCTTCGTGACCCCTGGCGACAGGGTGGACATCGTGCTGACGCGCGATTCCGGCCAGATCGCGGAGGTCGAGGGCACCGCGCAGGGCGCCGCCGGGTCGACGCTGACCTCGGAAGTCGTGCTCGAGAACATCAAGATACTCAGTGTCGGGCAGGGCGCGGACGAGCGCCAGGCGGCGGCGCAGATCGCCACCTCGGTGACGCTGGAGGTGGATGCCGACGGCGCGCAGAAGATCGCGCTCGCCCGCAACATCGGCGCCCTGTCGCTGTCGCTGCGCTCGGCCGGCGAAGGCGGCGTCGGAGCTGACGGACTGACGACGATTTCGGCCTTCGGGGGCTCGGTCAAGGGAAGCGCAAACTCCGCCATATCGGCGATCGTCGAGCGCGTCTCGGCACCGGACGAGGCGCCGAAGATGCGGACCATCACGGTGACGCGGGGCGCCGAGGCGCCGCAAGCCTACGAAGTTCCGTCGCCGGGAAATTGAGAAGAAGACCAAGAACGCTGGTATTTGGGATCGGGGCAATGACGGGAAGAAATCACGGACGCGCCTGTGGGGCAGGCCAGCGGATCTTGCGGCTGCTACCGGCGCTCGCGGCGGCCGTCGCCGTCCTGCTGCCGATCCTCGCGCCGCTGCCGGCGCAAGCCGCCAGCGTCATCCAGATCTCGGGCAACCGCAACACGCTGGTGAAGGTCGCCAAGGGCAAGCCGCAGACCATCAAGACCAACACGGCCTTCTACGAAATCGTCATCGGCGATCCGACCGTGGCCAACGTGACGCCGCTGACCGATCGCTCGTTCTATGTGCTCGGCAACGAACTCGGCACCACGGGCATCGCGCTCTTCGACGAGAACAAGCAGCTTGTCGGCACCGTCGACGTCGAGGTGACGCTGGACACCGACGGGCTCGCCGGCACCATCCGCGACGCCGTTCCGGGCAGCAACATCAAGGTCGGCTCGGCCAACGGGCGCATCGTGCTGTCGGGTTCGGCGACCGATGCGGTCGCCGCGGAAAAGGCAAAGGGGATCGCCGCGCGCTTCTCCGGCGACGAAGAGGTGATCAATTCGGTCAACATCTCCTCCTCGCAGCAGGTGCAGTTGAATGTCCGCTTCGTCGAGATCAACCGGCAGGTCGGCCAGGAGCTCGGAACCAAGATCAACGCCAGCTACATGACGCCCGGCGGCGGCGTCTCGTTCAATTCGGCGCCGTCGACGGGGGCCAAGAGCGCGGCAGCCGAAATCCTCGGCGGACTGACCTCCGGCAATTTCTCGATCGACGTCGCGATCCGCGCGCTCGAGGACAAGGGCGTGGCGCGCCGGCTCGCCGAACCGAACCTGATCGCGCGTTCGGGCGAAACCGCGAGCTTCCTCGCCGGTGGCGAATTTCCGATCCCTGTTTCGGAGGCGGATGGCAAGATCACCGTCGATTACAAGAAATTCGGCGTCGGCCTGGAATTCACCCCGACGGTGCTGAGCGACGGGCTGATCAGCCTCGACATCGCGCCCGAAGTGTCGTCGATCGACGCTTCGGCGTCCTACAACATCGGCAACATCTCCATTCCGGGCTTCGTTGTCAGGCGCGCCAAGACGTCAGTCGACCTGAAGAGCGGCCAGAGCTTCATGATCGCCGGCCTGCTGCAGAGCCAGAACGACACCACGACGCAGAGCGTGCCCGGTCTCGGCAAGTTGCCGATCCTCGGCGCGCTGTTCTCGTCCAAGGCCTACCAGCGCCGCGAAACCGACCTCGTCATCATCATCACACCCTATCTGGTGAAGCCGATCGACCCATCCAAGAAGATGGCGACGCCCTTCGACCAGACCGCGCCGGCCAACAATGCCGATTTCTTCCTCGGCAATGTCGACGAGGTGAAGCTTGCCGGCGGTCGCGCCAACGCGGCCATCAATGGCGGGCCGGCGACCACCGTCGGCCATTTCCTCGACTTGGCAAACTGAGGAGGAGCGGCAGATGTTCCAGAAAATCCTGCTTCCGGCCATGACCGCCGCGCTGCTTTCGGGCTGCATGGGGGATGGCAACCAGCGCATCCAGGGGCTCACCTCGGGGGCCGGCAATGCGATCGCCGCCAATACGGTGATGCAGATGGTCGATCCCTGGCAGGCGGGCGTCGAGGACACCGACCTGATCACGCCGGCGCAACGCCCGAGCAAACCGGCGGCTGCAACCTCCCCGGACCTCGCGAAAACCGACAAGTAAGCACGCCAGACCACCAGAGCGAAAAGCAACATGGCCAATTCGAACAAGACCCGACGCATCCTGCTCGTCTCGACCGACAAGGCGTTCGTTCAGGACACGCGAACGGCGTTCGCGAGTTCGGACGCGATCGAACTCGTCGTCGTCGAAAAGAACGTCTCGGAGCTGCGTGGCGAAATCCAGGATGCCGAATGCGGCGCCGTGATCATCGACATGGACGCATCGCGCATCGACGAGATCGAGTCGCTGCAGCGCGTCACCCGCCGGCTCGAGGGCAAGGCGCCGGTCGTCGTCGTCACGCAGGAGTTCAATGCGGCGGCGGTCCGGATCCTGGTCCAGCTGCAGGTGGCGGATTTTCTCGTCAAGCCGGTCACCACCGCCGATCTGGTCCGCTCCTGTATCCGTGCGCTGCAAGGCGCCAGCCGCGAAGACAATCGGGAGTGCCAGATCTACACCTTCATGCCGGCCGCAGGCGGCGTCGGCACGACCACGCTCGCCCTTCAGACGGCCTTCCAGTTGCACACATCCGCGACGCGGGCAGCTTCGACCTGCGTCGTCGACCTCAACTTCCAGCAGGGCGCCTGCGCCGAGTATCTCGACCTTGAGCCGCGCTTCGACATCACCGAGATCGAGAACAACCCGGAGCGCCTCGACCGGCAATTGCTGGATGTCATGCTGGCCAAGCATTCGAGCGGGCTCTGTGTGCTGGCGGCGCCGACCCACCCTTCCGAAATGCGCTCGTTCAACACGGATGTCGTGGTGCGCGTCCTCGATCTCGTCTCGGCCTATTTCGACAATGTCATCATCGACATGCCGCGCACCTGGTTCCCCTGGACCCAGACCGTGCTGCTCGGATCGAATAAGCTCTACATCGTCGCCGAGATGACGGTGCCGTGCCTGCGCCACACGCAGCGCCTGATCCAGGCGGTCTACGAGACCGCCGGCAAAGAGGTGAAGCCCAACGTGATCGTCAACCGCTTCGAGCAGAAGAAATTCGACAGCGGCATCAAGGCTGCCGACGTCGAGGCCATTCTCGGCGATCATTTCGTCGGCGGAATCTCCAATAATTACAGGCTGGTGCGCGAGGCGGTCGACCGCGGCGTGCCGCTCCAGGAAATCGATCCGGACGCCAACGTGATCGCGGATCTGAAACGCATCATCCTGCCCGAAGAGGCGGCTGCCATCGCGCGCAAGCCGAAATCGCTGTTCGGGCGCGGCATGGGACTGCTGAGGAAAGCCGGATGACCAGCCGCTTCTCGACCCTCCAGGCGCGCGGGCCCTACACGCAGGCACCCGCGCAGCCGACCCAGGAGCGCGACCACGGGCTGGTCGTCATCCCGTCCAACCGCAAGCCGGCGCACAAGCCGGCCGAAGTTTCCGCCACCGACCCCTCGAAAGCCACCAGCAACCGCGTGCTGGATGCGCGCGTGCGCCTGCACAGGATGCTGATCGAGGAGATCAACCTGGTTGCGCTGGAGCGCCTGCCGAAGGACGAGATGCGCCGCCAGGTGCACGAATTCGTGTCGCAGAAGACGCGTGACGAGCGGCTCGCGATCAACGTCGCCGAACTGGAGGCGCTGGTCGACGACATCGTCGACGAGATGGTCGGCCTCGGCCCGCTGGAGCCCCTGCTCAAAGACCCCGGCATCGCCGACATCCTGATCAACGGCCACGAGAACTGCTTCATCGAGAAGAACGGCAAGCTGCAGAAGGTGCACATCCCGTTCAAGGACGAGGCGCATCTGCTGCGCATCATCAACAAGATCGTCGCCGCCGTCGGACGCCGGGTCGACGAATCGCAGCCGATGGTCGACGCGCGCATGCTCGACGGCTCGCGATTCAACGCGGCGATCCGGCCGGTCGGCGTCGACGGGCCGCTGGTGTCGATCCGCAAGTTCTCCAAGAACAAGCTCGGCCTGCACAAGCTGGTCGAGTTCGGCGCGCTGACGCAGAACATGGCCGAGGTGCTGGCGGCCGCGGTGCATGCGCGCAAGACGACAATTATCTCGGGCGGCACCGGCACCGGCAAGACGACCATGCTGAACGCGCTCTCCGCATTCATTCCCGAAGACGAGCGCCTGATCACCATCGAGGACGCGGCCGAGCTGCAGCTGCAGCAGCCGCATGTCGCGCGCATGGAGACGCGGCCGGCGAACATCGAAGGGCATGGCGAGCTGAAGCAGCGCGACCTGGTGAAGAACGCGCTGCGCATGCGGCCCGACCGCGTGATCCTCGGCGAGTGCCGCGGCGAAGAGGCGTTCGACATGCTGCAGGCGATGAACACCGGCCACGAGGGCTCGATGGCGACGATCCACGCCAACACGCCGCGCGACGCGATTGCCCGCCTGGAACAGATGCTCGGCATGACCGGCATGCCGATGACGGTGCAGTCGATCCGCAGCCAGATCTCCAGCGCGCTCGACGTGATCGTGCAGTTGACCCGCCTGTCGGACGGCAAGCGCAAGGTGACGAGCGTCGCCGAGGTCACCGGCATGGAAGGCGACGTCATCCAGATGCAGGAGATCTTCCGTTTCGTGCGCACCGGCATGGAAGGCGACGGCACGATCCTCGGTCACTACGAGGCGACCGGGCTGCGGCCGCGCTTCCTGGAAGACCTGAAGGCCATGGGGATCGAGTTCCCGGGACGCTATTTCGAGCCCGGAAAGCCGCAGGAATAGCCCGATGTTCGACGGCGGCAACCTCATCTACGCGATCTACGCAGCGGCGGCGCTGGCCGGGATCATCGGCGCCGAGGCGATCTACATTCTCTACGCGACGAAGGCCGACCGGCGCATCGCCATCAACCGGCGCATGCGGCTGCAGGAGACGAAGCTCAGCCAGGAGCAGGTGCTGATCCAGCTGCGCAAGGAGAGCGGCATGGACAGCCGTTCGTTCCTGTCGCTCGACCGGCTGCGCGGATTGCGCATCCAGTCCGGCCTGACGATCTCGATCGGGAAGTTCCTGACATTCACCTGCGGAGCGGCGGCCGCCGGCGGATTGCTGGCGATCTGGTTCGGGCTGCCGCCGATGATCGGAGCCCTGATATTCGTGCTGCTCGCCGCGGTCTTGCCGGTTCTGGTCCTGCGGTTCCTGCGCAACCGCCGGCACAAGCTGTTCGGCGTCCAGCTGCCGGAGGCGCTCGAACTGATCACGCGAAGCCTGAGGGCCGGTCATCCCGTGCCGGTCGCCATTTCCATGGTGTCGCGCGAAATGCCCGATCCGATCGGCACCGAGTTCGGCATCGTGACCGACGAAATCACCTATGGCTCCGATCTCGTGACGGCGCTCGCCACCATGTACGAGCGCGTCGGCCACGAGGATCTGCCGCTGTTCGTCACCGCGGTGTCGATCCAGACCGCATCCGGCGGCAATCTGCGCGAAATCCTCGATGGACTGGCGCAGGTCATCCGCGAGCGCGGCAAGCTCCGGCGCAAGGTGCGCGCGATCTCGACGGAAGGCCGCATGTCGGCCTACATCCTGACCGCGGTGCCGGTGCTGCTCGGCTGCGCCATGATGGTGATGATGCCGCAGATGTATATGGACGTCATCGACGAGCCGATGACCTGGTACATGCTCGGCGGAACCGTGTTCTGGCTCATTCTGGGCAATGCGGCGATGTTCAAGATGTCGAATTTCAAGTTCTGATCATGGATGGCATCGCTTCCCTCTTCGGACTGTCCGGTTCGCCCCTGGTGCCGATCGCACTGCTGCTGCTCGTCGGCGGCGGCCTGGCGGCGGCATGGCCGATGTTTGCCGGAAGTCCGGCGCGCAGCGACATCAAGCGCCGGATGCATGTCGACGCGCCGCTGGCCGAGAAGAAGGCGCCGAACGCGGCGCGCCGCGGCCGCAACGCCGTCCAGGAAAAGGCGCTGAAGACGGCGCAGGACTTCTATGCGAAGACCGATCCGGAAAATGTCGCGCGCCTGCGCCTGAAGCTCATCCAGGCCGGCTACATGGAGCCGAAGGCCGTCGGCACGTTCTTCCTCATGCGTTTCGGCGCCTTCGCGGTGTTCGCCGCGGCGGCGCTTTTTCTCGGCATGACCTATGGCCAGGAATCGACGGCGCTCAACCGGTGGATGTTCGTCATCGGCTCCGGCGCGATGGGCTATTTCATGCCGGGCTTCGTTCTGTCGGCGACGATCCGCGGCAAGATGACGGAATACCGCAACGGCTTTCCCGATTTCATGGATCTGATGATCGTCTGCTCCGATGCCGGCATGACGATGGAGGCGGGCATCGAGCGCGTCTCCAAGGAACTCGCCGCCACCTATCCCTCGCTCAGCCAGAACCTGCAGCTCGTGTCGATCGAATTGCGTGCCGGACGTGGCTTGGATGACGCGCTGCGGTCGCTCGGCGACCGGCTCTGCCTCGACGAGGTGCGCTCGTTCGCCACGCTGCTTCAGCAGTCGAAGGAACTCGGCACCAGCCTGTCGGGGGCGCTGCGCGTGTTCTCGGACGAGATGCGCCACAAGCGCATGTCCAAGGCCGAGGAGAAGGCGCACGCTCTGCCCGCCAAGATGTCGGTGCCGGTAACGGTCTGCATCCTGCCCGTCGTGATGATGATCGCCATCATCCCGATCGTCGTGAAAATGACCTCCGGCGAGTGATCGCTAAAAATTTCATGGTCTCGCTAGCCAGCTGTTCAGCATCTTCCGGCACGGAAGTTTAATCGCCGACGTGTAGGGTCGTGAACTGTAAAGAGACCCGGAAACCGGGCCGATCGGGGCGACTCATGCGTCAGTACAAATCGAGTCTGCTCGCGCTTGCGAGCGTCGCAATGCTTGTGTCGGGGTGCCAGTCGAGCACCATAGACACGACGAAAACCACGGCCATCGCGCCGGTGACGCTGGACATCAGCGAATCCGACATGGTGGCCGGCAAGGCGCAATTCCGCGAGGCGAATTACGGCCTCGCAGAGAAGCACTTCCGCAAGGCCGTCGAGCTGCGCGCCGACAACGCGGAAGCGTGGCTCGGCCTCGCGGCCTCCTACGACCAGCTCGGCCGCTTCGACTTCGCCGACCGCGCCTACGAGCAGCTCCTGAAGGTCGCCGGCCGCCGGCCCCAGATCGTCAACAACATGGGCTATTCGCGCCTGCTGCGCGGCGACAAGAAGGCGGCGCGCAAGCTGCTGATGGAAGCCAGCGCCGCGATGCCGGGCGATGTCGTCGTCGAGGCCAACCTGGCGCTGCTGCGCAAGGGCTAGGCGGGGCTGCGCAATCGAAACCGTCGCGGCTAAGCGGCACGAATTGTGGGGATGCCGCTGACGTCCACGTTGCGCTTGGCGTGCCAGGTGTCGAAGGCAGACTGCATTCCAACCCACGAATCCGGACTGGTTCCGAACAGCTTGGCGAGCCGCACCGCCGTCGCGGGCGATACCGGTTTGCGCTCCTGCAGAATGTCATGCAGGTGCTGGCGCGAAATACCGAGCAGGGCGGCGATTTCCGTTTTCGACTTTCCCGTCGCCGGCAGAACGTCCTCGCGCAGGAGTTCACCCGGATGGGTGGGGCAGCGGTCGGGATTGGCTACAGCCGGATAGTCGCGCATGTGGTCACCTCAATGATACTGCTCGAAGTCAACGCCGATCGCTTCGCCGGCTTCGAAGGCGAAAGTGATGCACCAGGGTCCGTTGACATGCACGGTGTATCGGACCGGATCGAAACCGCGCAGGGCGTGGAAGTCGAAGCCCGGAAGGTTCATGTCCTGTGCACTTGCCGCCACGTTCAGACGATCGAGACGCACAAGGATACGGCGATGCAACTTCGCGTCGATCTTCGCACTCCGTCCAGAGGACCAGAGTTCCGACAATCCCTTGTGTCGAAAGGATCGGATCATCCCTTCTTCGTGTAAGCAATCAGCTTACATTTGTCAATCGCGCACGGCGTCTAGCTCGCCAGCGCCTCGATCGGCGGGCAGGCGCAGACGAGGTTTCGGTCGCCGGCGACGTTGTCGATGCGGGCGACCGGCGGCCAGTATTTCGAGGCGGGGTCGGAGCCTGCGTCCGGGAAGGCCGCGATCATGCGCGAGTAGGGGTGGCGCCAGGTATCCGCCAGCGTGTCCGGCGCGGTGTGCGGGGCGTTGACGAGCGGGTTGTCGTCCTTCGGCCATTCACCCCTCTCGACGCGCGCGGCTTCGCTGGCGATTGCGATCATCGCGTCGCAGAAGCGGTCGATCTCCGCCTTCGGCTCGGATTCGGTCGGCTCCACCATCAGCGTCCCGGCCACCGGCCAGGACATCGTCGGCGCATGGAAACCATAGTCGATCAGACGCTTGGCGACATCCTCGACGCCGATCCCGGCGCTCTCCTTCAGCACCCGCGTGTCGAGGATGCAATCGTGCGCGACGCGGCCGTTGCGCCCCCGATAGAGCACCGGATAGTGCGCGTTGAGCCGCTCCGCGATGTAGTTGGCGTTGAGAATGGCGGTTTCGGTGGCGCGCTTCAGGCCGTCGGCGCCCATCATGCGGATATACATCCAGACGATCGGCAGAATCGACGCGCTGCCAAAGGGGGCCGCGGCAACCGCATGGCGCGACTGTTCCGCGACATGGCCCGGCAGGAATGGCGCCAGATGCGTCTTCACGCCGATCGGCCCGACGCCCGGCCCGCCGCCGCCATGCGGAATGCAGAAGGTCTTGTGCAGGTTCATGTGGCAGACGTCGGCGCCAATGTCGCCCGGCCGCGCCAGACCGACCAGCGCGTTGAGATTGGCGCCATCGAGATAGACCTGGCCGCCCCGCGCATGAACGAGCGCGCAGATGTCCTCCACGCCTTCCTCGAACACGCCATGCGTGGAGGGATAGGTGATCATCAGCGCGGCGAGTTCGGCTGCGTGGAGCTCCGCCTTGGCGGTCAGGTCGGCGATGTCGATGTCGCCCGCCTCGGTGCATCTGACGACGACGACGCGCATGCCGGCCATGCTGGCGCTCGCCGGATTGGTGCCATGGGCGGAGGAGGGGATCAGGCAGACATCGCGGCCGGAATCGCCGCGCGATTCATGATAGCGGCGGATCGCCAGCAGGCCGGCGTACTCGCCCTGGCTGCCGGCGTTGGGCTGCAGGGAGACGGCGTCGAAGCCGGTGATCTCGCCCAGCCATCGCTCCAGATCGTCGATCATGGCGAGATAGCCGGCGGTCTGCGCCTTCGGCGCGAAGGGATGCAAATTGGCGACCGTCGGCCAACTGACCGGCATCATCTCGGCGGCGGCGTTCAGCTTCATCGTGCAGGAGCCGAGCGGGATCATCGCGCGGTCGAGCGCCAGGTCCTTGTCGGCCAGCCGGCGCAGGAAACGCATCATCTCGGTTTCGGAGCGGTTTTCGTGAAAGACCGGCTGCGACAGGAAGTTTTTCGCACGCTGTCCCGATGGCAGGACGGCGCCGGCGGCATCCGGCACCGTTTCGATGCCGAACAGGGCGGCAAGCGCTGCGAGATCGGCTTCGGTGGACGTTTCGTCGAAGGCGATCGCGACGCGGTCGGGATCGCAGATCCGGACGAGCCGGCCGCCTTTCTCCGCGGCGGCGGCGATGTCGCGCGCGCGGCCGGGCACGGAGACCGTGACGGTATCGAACAGGGCCGGCCCGGCGGTCTCGTGTCCGGCGGAGCCCGTCGCCGCGGCGAAGCGCGCCGCAAGTCCATTGATGCGCGCGGCGATCGCCTGCAGTCCCTCCGGGCCGTGCCAGATGGCGTAGGACGCGGCCATGTTGGCGAGCAGCGCCTGCGCGGTGCAGATGTTG
>JAUYMV010000434.1 GCA_030698645.1 Mesorhizobium sp. | reverse complement strand
CCAGCGGCGCCGCCCGCACTTCCTTCTGGCCGCGCTACACCAGTTCGGGGCGCGGCTTGTAGTCGAACTGGTCGCCGCGCTTCGGCGCCAGCGAGAACATGCCGGAGACGTCCTCGAGAAGCTGCACGTCGGCCGCCTTGCCGGTGCCATAGGTCGGCGCCATGCCGACGCAGCCGGAAACAACAAGGCCCGACAGCGCGGCCAGCGCGCCAGCGGCGAATTTTCCGGACCGGGCATTCGTCTCGACTGTCATCTTCACTCGATTCCGCCTCTCATACGCGACCGGCTCCGCAGGCGCCCCGCCAGACCCAGCATGTCAACGCCAAGTCCGGCAAAAACATGGCGTGCCGAGCCAGAGGCGCCCTTTTACCCCAAGCGGCGCCCAAGGGCAACGACCCCGGACTCTTTGCCGGCATGCCGTGCCTGGCCTGCCACACCGGCCTACAGGCGGCCGAGCGCCCGCAACTCGTGCAGCGCCGCGGCATCGCGCGCGGATACGTCCGGAAACTCCGCGTCCGAGCCGACATCGTCGGTGTAGCGCCACGAGCGCGCGCATTTGCGGCCCGAGGCCGGCGCGAAGGCGACGCCGACGCCCTTGAGGTCGTCGAGCGCGAACGCATCCGTCGGCGCCGCGTCACGGCGGACGGCGATGCCGCTGGTGATGCAGATCTCGGCGAGGTCCATGTCGGCGACCGCCTCCGCCAGCTCCGCGTCGGCGATGTGGACAACCGGAGCCGCCTCCAGCGACGAGCCGATGGTCTTTTTCGCCCGCTCGATCTCCAGCGCGCCGGTGACGACGCGGCGGACCGTGCGCACCTTGCGCCATTTCTCCGCCAGCGCCTCGTCGCGCCATTCTGCTGGCACGTCGGGGAACTGCTCCAGATGCACCGAGCGCGCGTCGGGTCGAAGCTCCATCCATGCCTCTTCCGTGGTGAAGGGCAGCATTGGCGCCAGCCACTTCACCGTGCACTCGAAGAGATGGCGCACGACGACGATCGCGGCCTTCCGCCTCAGGCTCGACGGCGCGTCGCAGTAGAGCGCGTCCTTGCGGATGTCGAAGTAGAAGGCCGACAGCTCGACCACCATGAAGTCGATCAGCGCGCGGGTGATGCGCTTGAACTCGAAATCGTCGTAGCCCTTGCGCACGATCTCGTCCAGCTCCGACAGCCGGTGCAGCATCAGCCGCTCCAGCTCCGGCATGTCGGCGAGCGCCACGTGCTCGCCCTCGTCATGGGCGAGCGTGCCCAGCATCCAGCGCACCGTGTTGCGCAGCTTGCGATAGGCGTCGATGTTGGTCTGCAGCACGTTCTTGCCGAGCCGCTGGTCTTCCCAATAGTCCGTCGTCATGACCCAGAGGCGCAGGATGTCGGCGCCGGACTGTTTCATCACGTCCTGCGGCACCACCGTGTTGCCGAGCGACTTCGACATCTTGCGGCCGTCCTCGTCCATGGTGAAGCCATGCGTGACGACGGTGTCGTAGGGCGCCCTGCCCCGCGTTCCGCAGGATTCGAGCAGGGAGGAATGGAACCAGCCGCGATGCTGGTCGGAGCCTTCGAGATAGACATCGGCCGGCCATTTCAGGTCCGGGCGGTCCTCCAGCGTGAAGGCGTGCGTCGAACCCGAATCGAACCAGACGTCGAGAATGTCGGTGACCTTCTTCCATCGGGTCGCGTCGTGATTGCCGAGGAAGCGTTCCGCCGCCCCCTCCGCGAACCAGGCATCCGCGCCCTCGGCCTCGAAGGCTTCCAGGATGCGGGCATTGACCGCCTCGTCCCGCAGCACGTTGCCATCGCTGTCCGCGAAGATCGCGATCGGCACGCCCCAAGCGCGCTGGCGCGACAGCACCCAGTCCGGCCGTTCCGCGATCATGGCGCGCAGGCGGGTCTGGCCGGCGGCGGGGACGAAGCGCGTTGCGTCGATGGCGGCAAGCGCGCGGGAGCGCAGCGTGTCGCGCCGCCCCTCACCCTTACCCTCTCCCCGTAAGGACGGGGCGAGGGGGGCGCCGACGGCAGAGCTGCCTCCTTCTCCCCGTAGTTCACGGGGAGAAGGTCCGGCAGGGGATGAGGGGCTATCGCCCACGCCCCCCAGTTCCTTGTCCATATAGACAAACCACTGCGGCGTGTTGCGGAAGATGACCGGCTTCTTGGAGCGCCAGGAATGCGGATAGGAATGCTTCAGCCTGCCCCGCGCAAACAGCATGCCGCGCGCGATCAGTTCGTCGATAACGGCCTGGTTGGCGTTGCCCTTCTTGCCATTGTCGTCGATCACCCGCGCGGCTCCCCCTTCGCGGTCCGGCCCGAAGCCCGGCGCGTCCTTGGTGAGGAAGCCGGCATCGTCGACGGTGAAGGGGATGGCCGTATCGATGCCCCGCGCGCGCAGTTCAGGCCCGGCGTCCATCCAGGCGTCGAAATCCTCGCGGCCATGACCGGGCGCCGTGTGCACGAAACCGGTGCCGGCCTCGTCCGTGACGTGATCGCCGGCGAGCATGGGGACGGGGAAGGTGTAGCCCGCAACGTGGCCACCCCCCTCCCCCTTGAGGGGAGGGGTAAGGGGTGGGGGTCCACCGGCACCGAGGCCGGCATCGTTACCCCCACCCGCGCCTTCGGCGCGACCTCCCCTCAAGGGGGAGGTGGATCCCAAGCCTTTCAGCGGATGCGCCAGGGTCAGCGCACCAAGCTCCTCCACCGTCACTGCGCGCAGGCGGTTGAACGTCACCTTGGCCTTGGCCGCGGACGCCTCGGCCAGCGCATCGGCGAAGATCAGTTTCTCGCCGGGCTGCGGCCCGAAATCGTTCTCTGCCGCCGTCACTTCATAAAGGCCGTAAGCGATACGCGGAGAATAGCTGACCGCGCGGTTGCCGGGGATGGTCCAGGGCGTCGTCGTCCAGATGACGACGCTTGCCGAGGTAAGCTCATGAATTTTCGACCAGGCATCGGCAAGTTCTGGTGTCGTTACCATCCTGCCCGAACCGGCGCCCACCACCGGAAACTTCACCCAGATCGTATCGCTCTCATAGTCCGCATACTCCACCTCGGCTTCCGCCAGCGCGGTCCGCTCCACCACGCTCCACATCACCGGCTTCGAGCCGCGATAGAGCTGCCCGCTCATGGCGAATTTCAGCAGCTCGCCCGCGATGCGCGCTTCCGCGTGGTACGCCATGGTCAGATACGGATTGTCGAAGTCGCCGACCACGCCGAGCCGCTGGAACTCGGCGCCCTGCACCTTGATCCAATGCTCGGCATAGGCACGGCATTCCCGGCGGAACTCGATCATCG
>JAUYMV010000428.1 GCA_030698645.1 Mesorhizobium sp. | reverse complement strand
ATGTCGAGGCCCTTGCCCTGCGGGATTCCCTCGGCGATATCGAACATCACGACGTCGCCCAGTTCCTTGAGGCCGATCATGTGAGCGAGCGTGCCGCCGATCATCCCGGAACCGATGAGGGCAATCCTGTTGCGTGCCATGGTGAAAATGATCCCCTTGCGAACCGCCGCGCAGAACTGCCGGCGCCTGTGTTGAACACCCTTGGCCTTAGCCACGCAAACCGAAACATTTGTGACGATCGTGCGCGCCGCCGGCCGTGCGTTTCCGCGGGTTTGCGCCCGCGAAATCGCCGCACCCAATAGCCGTCAGCAGAATAGAATTCAACCGATTATTTGGTCTCCAACAGTTTCAATCGGTTAATGCTGTTTTGACTTACGTAAACGTCAATAAAGCAGGCTCCGGCGCGCGCACTTATGGCGCCGTGGAGTCTGAACAAGTCACGTCCCACGCCAACGCTCCAGCTTCGACCCGCTCCACAACAGGAGCGGCACGCTGAAGCCGAGAGCGACGAAAGCCGCGCCCGCGCGCCAGGCAAGAACGCCGCTTTCGGCGATCGCCACCGCGCCGCCGAGGCTGGACAAGGCGAGAAACGCCGCTGGCACGACGGCGAGCAGACCCGTTGCCAGTCCCGGATGGTAGCGGCGCAGCACGAGCGTGAGAGCGAGATGCGGAACGAGCGCGTTGACAATCATCGCCGCCGCGAAGCCGGTCAGCACCGGCGCGAGCGGCACGCCCGCTGCCAGTCCGGCGGCGAGCAGCCAGAAGAGGACGGCCACCGCGGTGGCTGCGAAGCGGAACTGAAACGGCGTGAGGACGGGCAGTGCCGGGTGGCGAAACCCCGGAAGCCAGATCATCTCTTCGATATTGTGGAGCGTGACGGCGAACGCCAGGATCACGGCGGCGGTTGCCGGCGCCATTCACTCCGCCGCCCTGCGGGACTTGACGGCGTCGCCTTCCACCCATTCATGGCTCTGCATCTCGATCAGGCGCGAGGCGGTGCGGGCGAATTCGAAGGATTCCGTGCCGCTGCGTCCGGTGTAGAGCCGGTCGGGCGGCGCAGCGGCGCTGGCGACGAGCCGGACATGCCGGTCGTAGAGCGTGTCGATCAGCAGGATGAAGCGCTTGGCCTGGTTGCGGCTGGCGTCGCCCATGACGGGAATGCCGTCGATGAAGACCGTGTCGAAGCGTTGCGCGAGGGCAAGATAGTCGCGCGCCGCAAGCGGCCGGTCGCACAGATCCGCGAAGGAGAAGCGCGCCGCGGCGCCCGAGGCGCGCGGAACCGGGACCTTTCGGCCCATGACGGCGAGTTCGGACGGCGCTTCCGCGTGGCCTTCCGTCATCGTCGCCCAGGCCTCGTCCATCAGCCGGTCGGCCTCGTCGCCCAGCGGCTGGATGTAGACCTTCAGTCGAGCCAGTTTCGCCAGCCGGTAGTCGGTCGCCGTATCGAGGCCGACGACGTCGACATGCTGCTTGAGCGTCTTGAGGAAAGGCAGGAACAGCGCCCGGTTCAGCCCGTCGCGGTAGAGATCGTCGGGCGCGATGTTGGACGTCGCGACCAGCACGACGCCCTTGTCGAACAGGGCGGTGAACAACCGCGACAGGATCATCGCGTCGGCGATGTCGGTAACCGCGAACTCGTCGAAACACAGCACCAGGGATTCGGCCGCGATGGCGGCGGCGACCGGTGGAATCGGATCGTCGCCCTTGGCCTCGCCGGCCTTGACCGCGGCGCGGTGCCGGCCAATCCGGTCATGCACGTCCGCCATGAATTCGTTGAAATGCGCGCGCCGCTTGCGCTTCGCGGGCACCAACCTGAAGAACAGGTCCATCAGCATGGTCTTGCCGCGGCCGACGCCGCCATGGATATAGAGCCCGCGCAGCGCCGTCTTGTCGCGCTTGGCGGCGAACAGCCATCCGAGCGCACTGGACTTGGCGGCGAGCCCCTTCGAGCCGATATCGGCGATCAACCGGTCGAGCCGGACCGCTATCGCCTCCTGGGCGGCATCGCGCGTCAGCGCGCCGCGTTCGACACGGCGGGAATAGTCATGTCGAACCGAGGAATAGGCCGCGGGACCGGCATGGGACGACATCGAGGCTGTGCCGCGGCGGCTATCGGGAGAAGCTGATCGGCTGGCCGTCCGAGGTCTGGCCGTCGAACCGCTCGGGGCCCGACGAGTAGAGCCGCGCCACGGTGTTTCCGCCGTTGTCCTTCAACACGACCTGCTTGCCTGCGACGTTCCACGCGGCGACGCCGGCGGCGGTTCCCGGGCAGCGCAGCGATGCGGCGCGGAAATCAGCGCTCATCTTGGTCAGGCTCAGCATCATCTGGCAGGAACCCGAGCCGGCCGCGACCTTCCAGGCGCCAACCAGGTTTTCCTTGGTGACGTCGGGAGCGTTGGCGGGCGGAGCGGCAATCTGGTTCGGCGCCGTGCTCGCCAGGGTGGGGTCGGTGCCCGTCGGCGGCGGCGGGAAGGCCGATGGATCATTCGCACCGGGCATCGTCGGGGGCGGAAGCGTCGACGAGGTCACCGTGCCGGACGGCGCGGCGTTGAGCGGTTCCGGCCGCGTATCCATCCGCGCGAGGCGCTCGCTCTGGCAACCTGCCGCGGTCAGCGCCAGCAAGGCGACGATGGCAAGCCGGGATCCGATCGAATTATTGCCAGTCGAGGTGATCGCCATGCTGCTCTCCGCGGAGATTCGGCCGAAAGTGCCGCCCCGTTGCGATGTCTTGAATCACCACAATCATGGCGATGTTACGAACGATTCGAATCCAATGTGGTTAATATCCGGTTTCGACCGGTTGAAAAGACCCAACACCGTCGCGGCGCAATCGTTCCGCATGACAGGGATCTGCCGTCGATGTCCGCTTGTGACGGGCGCTTGCGCACCTATCTGTCCTGAAATGGATAGCGGAACTCCACCCGTCACAGGCACACTCCGGCGGCAGCGGCAATTTCAGGAGGTGGTCTTGTGACCAGGCGGCCGAAACCGGCAAACCCCTACTACGACGGGCCGCGAAGCGATCATTTCGACGGCCGCCTGTTCTTCAATCCGGACGGCATTGAGCCGGCCTCCTTCACCGACCTGCTGCGCTGGCAGTTCGGCGGCGGACGCGCCAAATGGCCGGCGCGACTGCCGAGCCCCCATCCGCCGGCGAAGCCGGAGCCGCGGATCGCCGCCGATGGATTGCGCGTCACCATGGTCGGACACGCCACGCTGCTCGTTCAGACGGCGGGCCTGAACATCCTGACCGACCCTGTCTGGTCGGATCGCGCATCGCCACTCTCGTTTGCCGGTCCTCGCCGCGCCAACGCGCCGGGCATCGCAATCGCGGATCTGCCGCCCATCGATGTCGTGCTGCTCAGCCACAACCACTATGACCATATGGACATCGCCACCCTGGCCCGGCTGCGGACGGCGCATGACCCCGTGCTCGTCACGCCGCTCGGCAACGACCGGATCGTGCACAAATCCATACCGGACATGCGGATCGCCGTCGGCGACTGGCACGATACGGTCGATCTCGGCCATGGCGTGACGGTGCATTTCGAGCCCGCGCATCACTGGTCGGCGCGCGGGACCAGCGATCGGCGCATGGCGCTTTGGTCGGGTTTCACCGTCGCCGCGCCATCGGGCAACACCTATTTCGCCGGCGATACCGGCTTCCACGAGGGGCGCTACTTTCGCGCCGTCCGCGACAAGCATGGCCGCTTCCGTCTCGCGATCCTGCCGATCGGCGCCTATGAGCCGCGCTGGTTCATGGCGCCGCAACACCAGAATCCCAGCGACGCCGTCGAGGCCTTCCGAATCCTGGGCGCCGACCACGCGGCCGGCATGCATTGGGGCACCTTCCAGTTGACCGACGAGCCGGCCCACGAGCCGCGCGACCTGCTCCACGCCGCGCTGGACACCCGCGCCCTGCCGCGCGAACGCTTCCGC
>JAUYMV010000426.1 GCA_030698645.1 Mesorhizobium sp. | reverse complement strand
CAGCATTTCGGCTTCGAGGCGGCTGCCTGGTACTGGCATTTCGTCGACGTGGTCTGGCTGTTCCTGTTCGTCAGCGTCTACATCTGGGCGTCGCACGGCGCGACCATCGCCGCCGGCCACTGACAGGCCAAGAGTGCATTGCAAGAGGCGGCCGGTTCACCCGGCCGCCTTTTGTTATAGCGTAGAAGAATCCTGCTGGATTCCATCGGGATTCCGATCAGGTGGGTCAATCTTGTCCCGGAAATCCAGGATGCACGGCTTCAGGTCGGTCGCCAGCCGTCGCGCAGCTTCGATCGACGCGATTGCGAGCGTGGGATCGAAATTGTCGTAGTCGTGGGTTGCCCTGTGCCTGAAGCGCCTGGATTCGTCCACGTCGCGGGCGATTCCCGGCGGAAGGATCGCTGGACGGGCATGGCCGGGCGTCCTTACTTCCCTCGAGACCCGTTTGACGAGGTCCGAATGTGAATGCTCGCCCAGAGGCACTTCCTCCCCCAGGATTTCCAGAATTCTTTTCAAGGCGCCTTCGAGGGAAAAGTGAGCCGACTGCATCGCGTGGAGGAGCGCCATGGTGGCTCTATAGCCTGCGATGCCATCGGTATCGAATCCACCCTCGTCGAAAAGCTGCGCCGCATTGCCGAAATGGCGGCATGCCGAACCGAGGTCGTCCTCGACCTCGATCCATCGCGCGTCGGTCATGACAGGACGAGCCCCCTCGCTTGAACGCGCTCGACGAAGCTCGCCTTCGTGGTGCGGGCATCGTGGACGTCTAAGGGAACAGCAAGCCTTGCGCAGACATCCTCTACGAACCGCCACGCATCCGCTGTGCGGTCCGCGGGAAAATCGATCAGCACGTCCAGGTCGCTGTCAAAGCGCATCGTGTCCGTGGCGTACGAGCCGAAGATTATAAACCGGCCGCCGTGCTCTCGCGCGTATTTGTCGAGTTCTCGAACGACATCATCGGCGGCGTGCTTGCGGCGCGCCGCTTCGGCTGCCTTTCTCTCCGATAGGGTCGTGACTCTCATAGGAATATACCTGGACCGGCGATTCTCGTTCCCCGCCTACCGCGTTCGTAAGGTTGGGATGACCTCGGAAGGTATATCTATTCATCGATCCCTCGCCAGAAGCAACCTACCGGCAAGTCTCAGACGCTTCCCTATTCGGTTGAGGGCCGGGGGCCACCCCGGCCGCCCCTTACGTTTCCAACCGGGCGCGTCCGTCAGGCTGCTTCCAGCGCCCGCGCGTTGACGCCCGATTCGCCGAGCTTAGTCAGCGCCTTGTCGGTGGCGAGTTCTTCCTGCAGCGTCTGGTCCAGTAGCTTCGCCGCGTCCTGCATGCCGAGCATTTCCGCCCAGCGCTTCAGTGTGCCGTAGCGTGTGATCTCGTAGTGCTCGACCGCCTGCGCGGAGGCGACGAGGCCGGCGTCGAGCGCCGGCGCGCCCTCGAAATCCTCGAGCACCTCCTCGCCTTCCTCCAGGATACCGTCGATCGCCGGGCAGGTCTTGCCCTGGGCGCGCTTGCCGAAGATCTCGAACACCTGCTGCAGCCGCTCGACCTGGCCCTCGGTCTCGTCGCGGTGCTTTTCGAACGCCGCCGTCAGTTCGGCCGATTCCGCGCCCTTGGCCATTTTCGGCAGCGCCTTCAGAATCTTTCGCTCGGCATAATAGATGTCTTTCAACGTTTCGTGGAACATGTCTTCCAGCGTCTTGGTGCTGGCTTTGCTCTTTGCTTTCGCCGCCATCATGGGACTCCCGTCGGTTGGATGCGCCTTCCCAAGCGCATTTCAACGCCGCCGATTTTATTTGGTTCCGGCCCGTCTCGCGGCGCGCGCGGGTGCTTCATTTGGTCGGCTGGACGCGTCGCCGCGTTGGGTCTAGGGATGCCGCCATGCAAGAATACTCCGATCGAACCGAATGCCGCGTCCCGCTGGGGAAAATCCGATGAGTGGCGACAAGGCGCATTATCCGCCGGTCGATCCGATCTCGGCCGGTCTCAGGGCGCGCTGTCCGCGCTGCGGCGAGGGCCGCATGTTCAAGGGCTTCATCAGCCTGCCGGAGCGCTGCGGCGTCTGCGGGCTCGACTACGGCTTCGCCGATTCGGGCGATGGCCCGGCCGTGCTGGTGATGCTGCTGATCGGCTTCATCGTCGTCGGTCTCGCCCTCTACGTCGAGGTCACGTTCTCGCCGGCGCTCTGGGTGCACCTGCTGCTCTGGCTGCCGCTGTCGATCGTGCTGTGCCTCGGCGCGCTGCGCCTGATGAAGGGCGTGCTGATCGCGCTGCAATACGCCAACAAGGCCGAGGAAGGTCGGCTGGACACCGACGCATGAGCGCGACGGACTCGGCGAAGGCGCGGCGCTTTCCCTGGATCACCACCGTCCTGGCGGCGGTCGCCATCGCCCTGCTGCTGGCGCTCGGCACCTGGCAGGTGCAGCGGCTTGCCTGGAAGGAAGCGCTGATCGAAACGATCGACAGCCGTATTGCGTCGGCGCCTAAGCCGCTCGCCGCGATCGAGGCGATGCACGCCGAAGGCGGCGACGTCGACTACCAGCCGGCGCAGGCGACGGGCCGCTTCCTGCACGGCAGCGAACGGCATTTCTTCGCGACCTTTCAGGGCCAGTCGGGCTGGTATGTCTACACGCCGCTCGAACTCGCCGACGGCCGCGCGCTGTTCGTCAACCGCGGCTTCGTCCCCTATGACCGCAAGGATGCGGCGACGCGGGCGGAAGGCCAGGTGGCGGGCGACGTCGTTGTGACCGGCCTTGCCCGCAATGCGCTGGCCGCCAAGCCGTCCAGCCTGCTGCCCGACAACGAGCCGGCCAACAACATCTACTACTGGAAGGATCTGGGCGGCATGGCGTCGAGCGCCGGCCTCGATGCGGCGAGCGTCCTGCCGTTCTTCCTCGACGCCGGCCCGGCGCCCAATCCCGGCGGCTACCCGGCCGGCGGCGTCACCATGATCGAGATGCCGAACAGCCATCTGCAATATGCCGTAACCTGGTACGGCCTCGCGCTGGCGCTCACCGGCGTGTTCGCGGTGTGGCTCGCGCGCTGGCGACGGGCGCGAATGGCCGGCGATCCGGCCTCCCGCCCTTGACATGGCGACCGCGTGTCGCCCATTTCAGGCCGGAACGAAGTTCGGAACCGAATGCTCGAAACCTTTACCAAGCCGCCGCTGACGATCCGCCTCTGCGGCCCGCGCGGCTTTTGCGCGGGCGTCGACCGGGCGATCCAGATCGTCGTGCTGGCGCTGAAGAAATACGGCGCGCCGGTCTATGTCCGCCATGAGATCGTGCACAACCGCTACGTCGTCGAGGGCCTGCAGAATCTGGGCGCGGTGTTCATCGAGGAACTCTCCGAGATCCCGCCCGAGCATCGCGAATGCCCCGTCGTCTTTTCGGCGCACGGCGTGCCGAAGTCGGTGCCGGCGGATGCCGAGGCGCGCAACCTGTTCTATCTCGATGCCACCTGTCCGCTCGTCTCCAAGGTCCACAAGCAGGCCATGCGCCATCAGCGGCTCGGCCGTCATGTCCTGCTCATCGGCCATGCCGGACACCCCGAGGTCATCGGCACGATGGGCCAGTTGCCGGACGGTGCGGTCACCCTGATCGAAACCGAGGACGACGCGCGCCGTTTCGAGCCGGCGGGCCTTGGCGAACTCGGCTTCGTGACGCAGACGACGCTCTCCGTCGCCGATACCGCCGGCGTCATCCGCGCCCTGCAGGCGAAGTTCCCCGAGATCAGGGCGCCCGCCGCCGAATCGATCTGCTACGCCACGACCAATCGCCAGGAGGCGGTTCAGGCCGCGGCTCCGGGCGCTGACCTGTTCCTCGTCGTCGGCGCGCCGAATTCGTCGAATTCCAAGCGCCTCGTCGAGGTCGCCGAACGCGCCGGCGCGAAACGGTCGCTTCTCGTTCAGCGCGCGTCGGAAATCCCGTGGGACGAGATCGGCGCGATCTCTATCCTCGGGCTGTCGGCCGGGGCGTCCGCCCCGGAAATCATCGTCGATGAAATCATCTCCGCGTTCCGGGATAGGTTCGATGCCCGGGTCGAACTCGCGGTCACCGCTGTCGAAACGGAGAACTTCCCGGTCATGCGCGCCATCCGAGACGTCGAACTCACGAGCGCCGACATGGCCTTCGTCAACGGCGGCGTCTGAATGGCCGTCTACACCGACATCACCGAGACCGAGCTTGGCGCCTTTCTCACCGAGTACGACCTCGGTACCCTGCGCTCCTATCGTGGCATTGCCGAGGGCTCGGAGAATTCCAACTTCGTGCTCCACACCACGGCCGGCGAATACATCCTGACGCTCTACGAAAAGCGCGTCGATGCCGCCGACCTGCCGTTCTTCCTCGGCCTCATGCAGCATCTGGCGCTGAAGGGCATCTCCTGCCCATTGCCGGTCGGCCGCCGCGACGGCGGGCTGATCGGCAAGCTCGCAGGCCGCCCGGCCGCCATCATCA
>JAUYMV010000402.1 GCA_030698645.1 Mesorhizobium sp. | reverse complement strand
TCCAGCCAGACTTCGCCGCCGTCGAGCGTCTCAAGATGGTTGATCGAGCGCAGCAGCGTGCTCTTGCCGGAGCCGCTCGGGCCGATGATCGCGACGATCTGGCCGCGGTCGACCGACAGGTCGATGCCCTTCAGGACATCGAGGGAACCGTAGGATTTGTGTGCGCCGCGCACCTCGATCATTGCACGTTCGCCGCTCATCGTGCCGCCTCCACGCGTTTCTCGACGATGCGAAGCCCGGCTTCGAGGACGAGGTTGAGGATGTAGTAGAGCAGCGCCGCAACGAGATAGAACTCGAAGGGGCGGTAGGTCTCGGAGATGCCGAGCTGGGCGGCGTGCACGAGTTCGGTGATGCCGATGACCGAGACGACCGAGGATTCCTTCAGGAGCGCGATCATGTTGCCGCCGACGGGGAGCGCCGTGTTGCGCACGGCCTGCGGGATGACGATGTAGCGCAGCGTCTGCAGCCGCGAGAATCCGATCGAGCGCGCGCCCTCGCTCTGGCCCGGATCGACGGCGACGATGCCGGCGCGGAAGATGTCGGCATTGTAGACGGCGAAATGCAGGCCGAGCCCGACGATGCCGGCGGCAAGGGCCGGAATGTCGATGCCGATCTGGACGAGGCCGAAATAGATCAGGAAAAGTTGCAGCAGCAGCGGCGTGCCCATGAAGAGCCACATGAAGAGGCGGACCGGGAGAGCGACCAGCAGCGGCGCGTAGAGCACGACGAGGGCGAAGGCGATGCCCATGACGAAGGAGAGCGCCGCCGCGGAGACAGTGAGCACGACCGTCCACCAGACGCCGATCCAGAGGATGTCGAGGTAGGGGAGGACGACGCTGAAATCGAGACCTTGCACCTGCTTCCTTCCGTTCAGTCGATCGCGTAGCGGCGGTCGAGCCAGTCGACCATGAGCGACACGCCGTAGATCATGATCATGTAGAGCAGCGCCGCGATGCCGAAGATTTCGAACGGCTTGTAGGTCGAGCCGATGAAGCGCTGCGCGGTGTAGGTGAGCTCGACGACCGAGATGGTGGCGACGAGCGAGGTGCCCTTGACGAGCGCCACTGTGTTGACGCCGAGCGGTCGGATCATCAGGCGCGCTGCCTGCGGCAGCGTGACCCGCATCAGGGTCTGGAAGCGGCTGAAGCCAAGCGTGCGCGAGGCCTCGCTCTGGCCGCGGTCGACGCCCAGGATCGCGCCGCGGATGCCTTCCGCCATATAGGCGCCGATGTTCATGCCGAGGCCGATGACGCCGGCGGCGAAGGGATCGAGATTGATGCCGACCTGGGGCCCGCCGAAATAGAGGATGAAGAGCTGGATCAGACAGGGCGTGCCGCGAAACACGCTGACGTAGGCGGTGCCGGCGACGCGCAGCGGCAGCAGGCGCGACATGCGGGCAGCCGCCACGAGGGCAGCCACGACGAGGCCGAGCAGCAGCGACAGCACGGAGAGCTGGACGGTGACGAAGGCGGCCTCCACGAAGAACGGGAAGACCCGCGAGATCAGGGAAAAGTCCATGCGGCACCAGGCGGGCGGGATGGCCTCCCCCGGCATTGCGGTCGGGAGAGGCGATCGGGGTTCAGCCGCAGACTATCAGCGGATGTCGCGTCCGATAAACTCCATCGCGATCTTTTCGTACGTGCCGTCGGCCATCATCTCGTCGAGCGCCTTCTGCATGGCGGCCTTCAGCTCCGGATTGCCCTGGCGGATGGCGATGCCGATGCCGACGCTGCCGCCCTCGA
>JAUYMV010000400.1 GCA_030698645.1 Mesorhizobium sp. | reverse complement strand
TTGTCGTAGGAAATCCGGTGGAAGACCTCCGAAAAGCCGTCCATGCGCTTTTCGAAGACCGGCTCGAGCGCATCGGGCGTGACGTCCCGGCCGGTGAAACCGGTGCCGCCCGTGGTGATGACGACGTCGATGCGCTCGTCCATCGACCAGCCGACGACGCGGTCGCGGATCAGCTCGCGGTCGTCCGTGACGATCGCCCGGTCGACGAGAACATGGCCGGCAGCCACGATCCGGTCGGCCAGCGTCTGCCCGGACTTGTCGTCGGCGACCGTGCGCGTGTCGGAGACGGTGAGCACCGCGATGCCGACGGGGATGAAAGATCGCTCTGCGTTGTGTGCCATGTTCAGCTCTCCGATGCCATCGCGCGTGTCGCAGTCACGAACCAGCCGGGATGCGCGGCCCTGATCGCGTCGGCCGCCAGTCTGGCAGCTTTGGCCGACGCATGCAGTCCGAAACAGGTGGCGCCTGACCCCGACATCCGCGAAAAGACCGCGCCGGTTGCCTGCAACGCCGCGATCGCGTCGGCGATGCCGGGCGCCAGCGCGCGTGCCGGCGCTTCCAGATCGTTGCGGGTCTGGCCGAGCCAGCCGAGGATCGAGCCGAGATCGCGCGCCGGCGGCAGCGGCGGCAACGCCGCGTTGTCGCGCCGCGCCAGCCCCGCGAACACGGCCGCCGTGGCGACCGGGACACCCGGATTGACCAGCACGAGGTCGAGCGCCGGCCATCCCGAGAGCGGTTCCAGCGCCTCGCCGGTGCCTCTTGCGAGAAGCGGGCGGGCGGCGAGGCACATCGGCAGGTCGGCGCCGAGCGGCGCGGCGATGTCGGCCAATTCGCCGGCTTCGACGGCAAGGTTCCAGAAGCGCGCCAGGCCGCGAAGCGCCGTCGCCGCGTCGCTCGACCCGCCGCCGATGCCCGACGCGATCGGCAGGTTCTTTTCGAGTTCGATCAGGATCGGTGGCAGGACGGTGTCGGGAAAGGCGTCGCGCAGCCTGTCGCGCGCCCGGACGACGAGATTGCTGGCATCGAGAGCCAGTCCGTCGGCATAGGGCCCGGTGAGTGCCAGCGCGTCACGCTCGGCGGGCGAAATCTTGATGCGGTCGCCGAATTCGGTGAATACGGCGAGCGTTTCCAGTAGGTGATAGCCGTCCGCGCGCCGTCCGGTCACATGCAGCGCCAGATTGAGCTTTGCCGGCGCTGAAAGCACTGCGCTCTCTCGCATCAGCGGGCAGGCGCGAAGGGGATGGGACCTAGTCCTTCGCCAGGCGGTATTCGCCGGTCTTCGGGTCCTTCACAAGGGTGCCGACCGCGCGGGTCGCGGCTTCCTGCTCGGCGCGGCGCATGCGCGCCGACACGCGCGCCGCCTCCTTGATGAACGCGCGATATCCGACATAGGCGACCACGCCGACGACGGCCAGTAGGATCAGTTGCGGCATGTCCGTAGCGCCTCCGTTGCGCGGCCATGTTCCGGCGGGCCGGCCGGTCGGTTACAGCAGTCTAGCCCGCTTTTTACGGCGGATCAAAGGCCGTATCGCGCCCACAGCGCGCGTGCGCCCGCCGCATCGGCGACGCCGTTCGCCGCGGCCGAGGCAAGCTCCGACGCATCGGGCGATCCGATGCCGAGGAAACCGAGCCTGCGGCCGAACAGCCCGCGCTGCGGCGACACGAGTTTCAGGCGCACCTTGTCGCCATGGCGCGCGCGCAGAAAGCCGCGCATGTCGCCGAGCGCATCGACCAGACCGAGCGCGAGCCCGCGCTTGCCGGTCCAGAACAGGCCGGTGAAGAGGTCCGGATCGTCCGACAGCTTCGCGCCGCGCCGTTCCTTGACCATGTCGATGAACGTGTCGTGCACTTCGAGCTGCAGCGCCTTCAGGCGCTCGATGTCCTCGGGCTTTTCCTCCTGGAAGGGATCGAGCGTCGCCTTGTTGACGCCGGCCGTGTAGACGCGCCGCTCCACGCCGATTTTCCTGAGCAGCTCCGGAAAGCCGAACGAGGCGGAGACCACGCCGATCGAGCCGACGATGGAGGAGGGGTCGGCGATGATCTCGTCGCCGGCGATGGCGATCATGTAGCCGCCGGAGGCCGCGACATCCTCGACGAACATGTAGACCCGCTTGTCCTTTTCCACCGCCAGGTCGCGGATCCGCTTGTAGATCAGCCGCGACTGCACCGGCGAGCCGCCCGGCGAGTTGATGGAGATCGCGATGGCCGGCGAGTCCTTGAACGAGAACGCCTTTTCGATCAGCCCGGCGGTCGAGGCAAGCGACAGGCTCTGCCGCAACTGACCGCCGCCCGCCATGATCGTGCCATGCAGCCGGATGACCGGAATCGTGATGGCGTCGGAGCGCCAGGATTTCGGCAGCAGTCTTTGCAGGAAGCTCAGCACAGGCGGGATTCTCCGTTGTCCTGACGCATGTAGGAATTTGGCATCGAAGCGCAATGGCGGGACAGGGCGCTCGTCGGCGCTTTCAATCGTCGAAAAGCGCCGCCGCGCCGTTGGACAGCGCCTGCGTCCGCGGCAGCGGGCCGGCCGCGTCGTTCAGGACCAGGGCAGGCACGAAGGCCAGCCGCGCCCGCGAGCCCTTGCTGGCGCGGAGCACGAAGCGGATCGCCTTCTGGTCGGCGCTGGGATGCACGAGCACGATCCGCGCCCCGCCGAAGCGCCGGCCGAGCGCCGCCAGCACGCCGCCGAGCGATTCCGGCCGCGCGATCAGGGCGAGGCCGCCGCCTGGCCGCACGATCGCCGCGGCGGTCCGGATCCACGCCTCGAACAGCCCGTCCTCCATCACATGCGCGCTCCTGCGCAGCGGATCGGGCGTCGCCCTGTCGGCGCCGTCGTTGAAGGGCGGGTTCATCAGGGCGAAGTCGAAACCGGCATCGGTCAGGCCCGCCGCGCTGCGTGCCGGACCGGTCAGCGCGACGTCCGCGTCGATCAGCGTCGCCCGTTCCGCCAGCGGCCGGTTATGGGAAAGCGAAAGTGTCCGCCGCGCGCAGTCCAGCATCGCCGGATCGCGCTCGACGAGCGTGATCCGCGCCTGCGGGCAGCGCGACAGCACGGCAAGTCCGGCCGCGCCGGCGCCGGCGCCGAGATCGGCGGCATGGCCGGAAAAATCGGTCGGCAGCGCTGCGGCCAGAAGCATGGCGTCGAGCCCCGAGCGGTGGCCGCCGACGGGCTGCACCAGGTGGAAACGGCCGCGATGGAAGGCGTCGAGGCTGAAACCGGCGTCGATCGGGGGATGGGCTGCGGGATCGGTGTGCATCGTCGTCTCGCGGTCGGGGCGAACCCGTCAGCCATTGCGGATCTCGTCGGCGATGCCGGCGTCCGCCAGCAAGGCGCGGGCTTCGTCGAGATCGTCCGAATCGACCATGATGCGCCGCTGCAGCACACCGATCGAACCCTCGACGATGCTCATGTTCTGGTCGGCGACGAAGAATCCGATGCCTGCGTCGCGCAGCAGCGCTTCGATGAAGGAGATCAGGACGAGGTCGTTGGTGCGAACGAGTTCGATCATGCCGCAAGCGTCGCAGCTTGGCCGCGGGAAGTAAACCGGCGCCAAAGCCCGCCGCGCCAATTCGCCCCTTGCCGAGGAGACGCCCACCGCCCTCTTTTCGGCGCCAGGGAAATGCCGGACGACGGCAAACGGGACTGGAGTTGCGCGGTGGGCATAGTCGTATCGCTTGAGGACGGAAAGCGCGAGAACGCGTCGATCAAGCCGCTGATCGACCTGACGGCGGCCGACATGGGACGCGTCAACGAACTGATCCTGTCCAAGGCGGGGTCGAGCGTCGAAATGATCCCGGAGATCGCCAATCACCTGATCTCGTCGGGCGGCAAGCGCCTGCGTCCGATGGTGACGCTCGCGGCTGCCCAGATGTTCGGCTATTCCGGCGACGGCCATGTGAAACTCGCCACCAGCGTCGAGTTCATGCACACCGCGACGCTGCTGCACGACGACGTCGTCGACGAGAGCGGCATGCGGCGCGGCAGGAAGACGGCGCGCATGATCTGGGGCAACCAGGCAAGCGTGCTGGTCGGCGACTTCCTGCTCGGCCAGGCATTTCGCATGATGGTCGACGTCGGCTCGCTGCCGGCCCTCGACATCCTGACTGCCGCCGCCTCGATCATCGCCGAGGGCGAAGTCATGCAGCTGTCGGCCGCCAAGAACCTGGAAACCACCGAGGACGAATATCTGTCGGTCATCAAGGCCAAGACCGCGGCGCTGTTTTCGGCTGCCGCCGAGGTCGGGCCGGTCATCGCCGGCGTCGGCCGCGCCGAGCGCACGGCGCTGCGCTCCTACGGCAGGAATCTCGGCCTCGCCTTCCAACTCGTCGACGACGCACTCGACTATGGTGGCAACTCCAAGGACCTCGGCAAGAACACCGGAGACGATTTCCGCGAGGGCAAGGTGACACTCCCGGTCATCCTCAGCTATCGCCGCGGCACCACCGCGGACCGCGAATTCTGGAAGCAGGCCATCGAGGGCAACGCCACCGGCGACGCCGAACTCGAAAAGGCCACCGGCCTGATGATCCGCTATGGCGCGATCGGCGACACGATCAGCCGGGCGCGTCATTTCGGCGACATAGCGCGCGATGCGCTGGCGCCGCTAAAGGCCACGCCGCAGAAGGACGCGCTGCTCGACGTCATCGACTTCTGCATCAGCCGGGTGAACTGAGCGGCCGGCGCGAAGCCGGCGCATCCATTGTGCAACGCATTGTGAAGGCGGATAAGTTGAACCCTGTCCGCAAAAAGGCCATGCTTGGCGCGGCAGGGTGCTTCGTGGAAACACACCCCAAGGAAGGCTTTGAATGCGGATGAAGAAGCGCAACTGGCCGGCGAGCGTCGCGCTGGCGATCGGCCTCGGCTTTTCGGCCGTCGCCAACGCCGCGGCGACTCCGCCCGAATTGACCTCCTTCTCCGGTGCCTATCTCGCCGGCCGCGCCGCCGAGGCCGACAACGACCTCGACAGCGCCATCTCCTATTACCGGCGCGCGCTTGCCGTCAGCCCCGACAACCAGGCGCTGCAGCAGAGCATCATGCTGGCGCTGGTCGCCAAGGGGTCCTTCGACGAGGCGCTTCCCTATGCCGAAAAGCTCAAGTCGGTCGCCGACGTCGAGCGATTTTCGCGCGTTGCGCTGGCCATCGATGCGTTCCGCAAGGACAAGTTCACCGATGCCGAAACCTTCCTGAAGCTGGCGCTCGAATCCGATCTCGACCGGCTGATCACCGGCGTCATGACCGCCTGGGCGAAGGCCGGCAGCGGTGATTCGGCTGGGGCGATGACGGTGCTCGACCGCCTCGACGGCCCGGAATGGTACTCCCTGTTCCGCAATATCCACCGCGCGCTGATCCTCGACTTCGCGGGCCGCAAGGAAGACGCCCGCGCCGTCTATGACGAGACCGCGATCACGCGATCGGCCGCCGACGTGGCGCCGGAAGCCTATGTCCGCCTCGTCGAGGCCTATGCCGGCTTTCTCGCCCGCGACGGCAAGAAGGACGAGGCGCTGCAGATGCTCGACCGCGTCAACGAGTTCTCGACCGGCCGACCGACCACCGCCGCGCTGCGCAAGGACATCCAGGCGGGCAAGCCGATTCCGATGTTCATTGCGACCGCCCGCGAAGGCGCGGCCGAAATCCTGCTCGATGTCGCCAGCGCGCTGAACCGCGGCGGCGGCGAATCCTTCGTGCGGATCTACCTGCAGTTCGCGCGCGCCCTGACGCCGGCCAACGACGCCGTTTTGATCCAGCTCGGCGGCGTGGCCGAGCAGCAGCAGAATCTCGAGGAGGCGATCGAGATCTACGGCAAGGTCTCGGCCGACTCGCCGCTGAAGCGCATCGCCGAACTGCAGATGGGCCTCGATCTGGCCGAGCTGAAGCGCACCGACGAGGCCGTGTCGCACCTCAAGGCGCTGCTCGACCAGGACCCGGACGACATGCGCGCCTATCTGGCGCTTGGCGGCGTCTATGCCGGCGTCGAGGATTTCCGCGCCGCGGCGCAGGTCTATGACCGCGCCGTCGAGCGGCTCAAGGCGCCGACCAAGGGCGAATGGAGCGTCTTCTACCAGCGCGGCATCGCCTACGAGCGGCTGAAGGAATGGCCG
>JAUYMV010000484.1 GCA_030698645.1 Mesorhizobium sp. | reverse complement strand
CAGAAGCTCGGCCAGCCGGTGCCCGAGTCATATTTGGCCTCGGACGAATAGACCGGCAGGTCGCAGCCCGCGCAATGAAACGTGCCCTTGCGCTTCTCGGCGTTGAGCGGGCTCGATCCGGGGCGCTCGGTGTCTTCATGGCGGAGCACCGCGAACTGCTCGGGCGAGAGAATGGCCTTCCACTCGGCTTCGCTCTTGACGACCTCGAACTCGGCGGCGATGGCCGCCATGTCGCGACCGCGCAACAGCGAATAGCCCGTCAGGAGCGCTGCGGCGCCCGCGCCTGCGTAGAGAAATGCGCGTCGGTTCATCGTACGGATCATCATGGGTCTCCTCTTGAAATCCTCATAGACCACGCGGCCATCACAGCATAATCAACTCGCCTTGAGGCCCAAAAGCCGACGGGCGTCCCGCGTCGTCCACGGGTGCAGACGTGGCGACGCGGAACGCCCGAAAGGCTGCGCGGAGCCGAAGTGCCGCGCAGTCTGAGGACGGACTACATCTTCGGCAGGAGAACCTTGTCGATGACGTGGATCACGCCGTTTGACTGATCGACATCGGCGATGGTCACGGTGGCGACGCCGCCGGTCTCGTCGGTCAGCGTGATCTTGTCGCCGTCCATCTTGGCCTGCAGCGTGCAGCCGCCGACCGTCTTGACCGGATGGTCGCCATTGTCGTCGGCGATCATCTTGCCGATGGCGTCCGACATGGCTTCGGCCGCCACGACGTGGCAGGTCAGCACCTTGGTCAGCATTTCCTTGTTTTCGGGCTTCAGCAGCGTGTCGACGGTGCCGGCCGGAAGCGCGTCGAAGGCCGCATTGGTCGGTGCGAAGACGGTGAACGGGCCGGGGCCGGAAAGTGTCTCGACGAGGCCGGCCGCCTGGACCGCGGCGACGAGCGTGGTGTGATCCTTCGAGTTGACGGCGTTCTCGACGATGTTCTTGTCGGCATACATCGCGGCGCCGCCGACCATCGGGTTTTCGGCATAGGCGACGGTGGCAAGCGCGGACAGCGCGACGGCGCCGGCGAGGATCGTGGACGTGAACTTACGCATGAATGACTCTCCTTGTTGTGTTCCCTCGGGGGCGGGGACAAAGTCAGATACGCGACCACATCCCGCTAAGTTTCGGGCCGACCCAAAAACAATCCGCTTGCGGCGCCGACTGCCTAACCGGTCGATAAGAGTGGTGGCGGAACGTGAAATCCGACCGGTAGTTACAAATTGAAGCAATTGCGCAACGTGAAGTTCAACGCTCTCGGAGAGATTGCACCGGGGCCGGGGTTAGCGATGACGCACATATTCATCAGGGCAGGCGCGATCGCGCTTTTTTCAGTGGCGGCCTCGCTGCTGATTGCCGTGACTCTGGTTCCGGCTATGGGCGGTCGGGTCGACGGAACGGCCTGGCTGATGTGCGCCATCTGCCCGCTGGTAATTGCCTTCCCGGCCAGCGGCTATGCGATATGGCAGAAGAAGCGTCTGATGGCGTTGCACGACGAATTGCGCCAGGCCCATCACGAACTGGAGCGCGCACATGCGCGGCTGGCCGAGAAATCCCGCCGCGACGCAATGACCGGGTTTCTGAACCGCGAGGCATTTTTCGCGGCGCTCGAAGCGACGAGGCGCAGGACCGATCGCGGTTACCTGCTTCTCGCCGATGCGGACCACTTCAAGCGGATCAACGATTCCTATGGTCATCAGGTTGGAGACGACGCACTGACAGACATCGCCGGCGCGATCGAGCGCGCCGTTCGCGAAGACGACGTCATCGGCCGGATCGGCGGCGAGGAATTCGGCATATTCCTGCGCGGCGCCGACCTCGGCACGGCGGCCCTTATTGCCGAGCGTATTCGCGCCGAAGTGCAGGACGTCGCGTTCATGCCGGCCCAAGGCAAGACGATGACGCTTACGGTCAGCATCGGCGGCGTCGTCTGCCCGCCGGACGCGGGAACCTCGACATTGATGCGCGAGGCCGACCGCCGCCTATATCAGGCGAAGCACGCCGGTCGAAACCGCATTGTCGTCGACGACGTGAAACGCCTCGCCGCGTGAAGGCCGGCATTGCCCTGGCGGCGCCAACGGGTCTATGACCCCGACACCCCGCCGCCGGACCTGCTCGCTTGGAACTCTGGATACCAATTACGCTTCTCGCTGCCTTCCTGCAGAATTTGCGGTCGGTCGGCCAGAAGCATCTCAAGGCCGTCATGGGCACGACTGGGGCAACCTTCGTGCGCTTCGGCTTCGGCCTGCCTTTCGCGCTGTCGTTCGTCGTCCTGCTGCATGCCGTCGTCGGCTACGCGTTGCCGGTGCTCAATCCAGTATTCTTCGCATGGGCGATCGTCGGCGGGGTTTCCCAGATCGCCGCCACCTTCCTGCTGGTCTACCTGTTTTCCTTTCGCAACTTCGCCGTAGGGACCGCCTATTCGCGCACCGAACCGGCGCAGGCCGCGCTGTTCGGCCTGCTGTTTCTCGGCGAGAGGGTGACGGCCGGAACTCTGGCCGCCATCGCGGTGAGCGTGTTCGGCGTGGTGCTGATCTCGATTGCGCATACGGCGATGTCGCCGCGCGCTCTGGTCGCATCCCTGGTCAGCCGCAACGCGCTGATCGGCCTGACGTCGGGCACGGCTTTCGGGATTTCCGCGGTGGCCTACCGCGCTGCCTCGCTCGCGCTCGGCGGACCAAACTTCATGATGCAGGCCGCAGTGACGCTCGCCGTCGTCATCGTTCTCCAGACCGCGCTGATGGGCGCCTGGATGCTCTGGCGGGATCGTGCCGAACTGGCGCGTATCGCTGATGCCTGGAAGCCCGCCCTGTTCGTCGGCGCGGTTGGCGCAACGGCGTCGTTTGGCTGGTTCATGGCAATGACCCTGCAGCAGGCGGCGATCGTCAAGGCGCTCGCGCAGATCGAGATGATCTTCACCTTCGCGTCGTCGATCCTGTTCTTCAAGGAGCGGATAAACGCCTATGAAACCGCCGGTTGCGTATTGATCGTCGGCGGCATCCTCCTGTTGCTGCTCGTTGGTTGACTGTTAGCCAAGATCAGGAACAGCGCGGCGAAAGCCACGCGCGGTAACCTATCCGAAACCATGCCGACGCCAAATCGACCGATCCGCATTGTTCCGGCCAGTAGTGGCATGGTTCTGGCCTTGTTCGATGTGGATGTGCCGTTCTGAAAGGGCACACCGCCTGGCTTCACCCTACGACGGATCCCCACGATGACCAAAGAAAGCAATACCGACACAACTCGCCGCCTTTTCCTGACAGCCCTTCTCCTGATGCTGCCGACGCTCGCCCTTTTCAGGAATGTCCACGTGATCGAGAAAGACGACCTCGTCGAGGTTGACGGCTGGATCCTGAAGCGGAGCGACCTGGCATGATTTTCCAGGACATGGCGGCCTATCGCGCCGCGAACTTCGCACCGCGCGTCGCCATCATCGGCGGCGGACCAGCCGGCATCACTGTCGCCCACAAACTGCATCGGAGCGGCATCCCAACCGTCCTTTTCGAGGCCGGCGGCGAGGAATACACGGAGGAATCGCAGGACTTCTACAAGGGCAAGACGTTCGGTGACACCTATTTCGACCTCGACGTGACGAGACTGCGCTTCCTCGGCGGCTCCTCGAACCATTGGGCGGGCTGGTGCCGCATCCTCGAATCATACGATTTCGAGGCGAAATCCTACATTCCCCACTCCGGCTGGCCGATCGGCCGGGCCGATCTCGAACCGTTCTTTGCCGAAGTGTACGACATCCTCGGCATTCAGGCGTTCGAGCCCGACCATCCGGTTACCGACAGCTTCCGCGCAATGCAGATGATCAAGAGCGACCACGTCCATTTTGGCGAGAAGTTCCGCGACGAGTTGGCCAGAAGCGGGTCAATCGCCGTCGTTCTCAACACCGAAGTATCGGAACTCGTCGGCAACGGCCGTTCGGTGACCTCGGCCAAACTCTGGTCGCGCGGCGCGGACGCCGGCGAGATGACTGCCAGCCATTTCGTCGTCGCCACCGGCGGCCTGGAGAACTCGCGTCTGTTGCTGTGGTCGAACGAGCGCTCGAACGGCGGCGTGGTGCCGAACGCCGGGGCGCTCGGCCGCTACTGGATGGAGCATCCGATGTATTGGGCCGGCAATGCGTTCATCACCAACCGGGACGCGTTGAAGCCGGACGCAGACGGCGACGCGTTCCTGATTCCCTCGGTCGAGGCGATGGCCAAGCTCGGTGTGCCGAATTTCCACATACAGCTTGAGACGATGCCATATTTCGGTGCAAAGAAGTTCATGGCGGATATCGCCTGTCGGGCTCCGGAAATCACCGAGTGGGTCTCCAAGACGCTCGGCTCCCATCTGCAGTGTACCGCGCGCGTACACATCGACTGGGAACAGCCGCCGGTCGAGAGCAACCGTGTCGCCCTGTCCGCGACGGACCGCGACGCCAGCGGGGTGCCGCGCATCGAACTGCACTGGAGGAAAGGCGAACTCGACCGCAAGGTGCTGCTCGAAGGCATGCGCCTGTTCGGAGAGGAGTTCGCGCGCAAGGACCTCGGACGGCTGCGCATCAGCGACTGGGTGCGCAACGGCGACGACTACCCCGACGACATGGAGATTGCCGGCAACCACCATATGGGTGGCACCCGCATGGGCAGCGATCCTGCGACCAGCGTCGTCGACGGCGACTGCAAGGTGCACGGCATGGCCAATCTCTACTGCGCCGGATCGTCGGTCTTCGCAACCGCAGGCCAGTGTACGCCGACGACCACGCTGACGGCGATCGCGGTCAGGCTCGGCGACCATCTGGCGCGGACGATGGCGTCTTAGTTCCGGTTGGCGGCGCGAGCGATCGCGCCGCCCTCGCTCATGGAACGATGAGCGTTCCGGCGCCATGCTGCGTGAAGAGTTCGAGCAGCACGGCATGCGGGGTCTTGCCGTTGAGAATGACGACACCCTCGACGCCCCGCTCGATCGCTTCGATACAGGTCTCGACTTTCGGAATCATACCCCCGGAAATAGTGCCGTCGGCAATGAGGATCTTCGCCTGCGCCACGGTCAGCTCGTCGATAAGGTTCTTGTCCCTGTCGAGCACGCCGGGGACGTCGGTCAGGAACAGCAGGCGCGAGGCACCAAGCGCGCCGGCAATCGCGCCGGCGAAGGTGTCGGCGTTGATGTTGTAGGTATGGCCGTCGCGGCCGGGCGCCACCGGCGCGATGACCGGGATCATTTCCGAGCGCGCCAGCAGGTCGAGCAGTGTGCGGTCGACCTCGACCGGCTCGCCGACGAAGCCGAGGTCCAGCACGCGCTCAATATTGGAATCCGGGTCCTTGACCGTCTTGTGGGCCTTCTCGGCGAAGACCATGTTGCCGTCCTTGCCGCACAGGCCGATCGCCCATTCGCCCTCGGCGTTGATGAGCGCCACGATCTCCTTGTTGATCGAGCCGGCGAGCACCATCTCGACGATCTCGACCGTGCTCCGGTCGGTGACGCGCAGGCCGCCTTCGAACTTCGATTCGATGCCCATCTTGGCCAGCATCGCGCCGATCTGCGGCCCGCCGCCGTGCACCACGATCGGGTTGACGCCCGACTGCTTGAGCAGCGCGATGTCGCGCGCAAAAGCCTTGCCGAGTTCGGGATCGCCCATGGCGTGGCCGCCATACTTCACGACGACGGTCTTGTTCTCGTAGCGCTGCATGTAGGGCAGCGCAGCCGACAGGAGGCGCGCCTGCATTGCGGCGGTTTCGGCAATGTCCGTGGTCATGGATGTCCTTGCGGCCGGTCTTTGTCGGGCAGCCTTCTAGCGGGAAACGCTGACGGGGGCAAACGCGCGATGGGTGTACGCGCCGGCGCCCTAAGAACATGACCTCAAGGTGTGCAGAATGAATCGCCTTGCGGGGTGACCTGACTGCCGAGCCTTGGAGCCGGCGTGCGGATTAGCGCTCGCCGGACTGCCAGGCCCCGCAATTCTGGCGCATTCGCCATGCCGATGTGATCAGCCGCCGACGCGTTTCGCGATCTGAGTGAAGAGCTGCATGTTCTCTTCATCGCGACCGACTGGCTCCGCGGTATGGCTCACCTTCACGATGACCATGTTGTTGCTCGGATCGATGTGGATGTACTGATGGTGAAGACCACGCGCCGCGTAGGTGTCGGAGTCCGGGTACGTCCACCACTGATACTGGTAGCCAACGGATGCGTTTGGCGCGACCGGTTCGTAACCCTCATCCGGAATGGTCGCTTCCTTCACCCAATCGGCGGGCACCACCTGTTTGCCATTCGCGATGCCGCCATTCAGAAACATCAGGCCGTAGCGGGCATGGTCGCGCGCTGTGGCATTGAGGCCGGCTCCGTAGAACTCGCGTCCCACGGAGTCTGGCCCGTCCATGATCCAGTAGGCGTCGTCTTCCATGCCGGCCGGTCCCCACAGCTTTTCCGACATGTATTCCGAGCCGGTCTTGCCCACGGCCTTCTCAAGAACGCAGCCGAGCACGCTCGTGTCCAGCGTGGCATAATTGAAGACCGCGTCCGGCGCGTTCGAACCGGGCTTGGAGTCGTTCGCCGCGTAGTCGCACCACCGATACCGGTAGGCGACAAGCGAATTGTCGTGCACCGTGGTCAACTGCGTTTTGCTGCCGAACTCATAGACCTCGAGCCAATCCACGCCCGAGCGCATGCGCAGAAGGTCGCGGATGGTCGGTCCGTCATAGCCGGTGCCCTTCATTTCGGGCAGGTATTGCGTCACCTTGTCGTCGAGGCTCGCTATGGCACCATCGGCCAATGCCAGCCCGATCAGTGTGGACACATAGGACTTGGCTACGGAGAAGGTCAGGAACCGCGTGTTCTCGTCACTACCGTTTCGGTAGGTTTCATAGACGATCTTCCCGTCCTTGATGACGACCAGAGCGTTCGTGGAAGTGGCTTCGAGAGCCTCCTCGAGACTGAGCGTCCGCTCCTTGATCATGTATTCTCCTTCCAGCGATACCGGCTCGGAAGGAAGCGCCCAGACTTCGCTGCCGGCCTTCACGGTGCGAGTCGCAAACATCCGATCCATGTGCTGGAACGTCAGATAGTTGAGGTTCGGGTCGAACATGTGCGCCCGCGCGGTGATCATGGTCGGCGTGAGCCAGCGGGAATCATCCTGCGCGAGAGCTTGGGAAAGCGGCACGCAAGCCGCGATGGCCAATACAATGGCATGCGGGCGCCTTGGCAGAAGAGATTTCAACATGATGGTTCCTCCCTTTTTTAGATTGGCCCCAGGCCGGCGATCGCCGCATTCGGCGACCACGCCCGACAGCCGGGTCGATAGTTCCATTGGATTGTTATGCAATGTAACCATTGGCAACATGATCGACGCCGCCGACCTCGTCAAGA
>JAUYMV010000379.1 GCA_030698645.1 Mesorhizobium sp. | reverse complement strand
GTGTCTCGTGCAAGGTTTGCGCCAAGCACCCCCTCACCGCCTCGCTTACGGCGGCTTCGCCGCCGGGCTCGGCACCTCTCCCCCCGGCGGGGGGAGAGGAAACGCCAATCGCGAATGGCACGGCTTGAAGCCCCCTCGCCGCCTTGCTTACGGCGGCTTCGCCGCCGGGCTCGGCACCTCTCCCCCTGGGAGGGGGAGAGGAAACGCCAATCGCGAAAGGACGCGCCGTTCGGCTCTCTGTCGGGTTGGAAGGCGCTGGCGGCAGAGCGCGGTTCCTCTCCCCCTCCCAGGGGGAGAGGTGGTTTGCGCGGCAAACCGGTGAGGGGGGCTGCGCCGCCATCACGCCGCCTCCAGCCCGTGGCCGGCCATCAGCTCGCCCAGCTCGCGGATGCTGCGCTCGCCGCGCGCGGAGGCCGGCGAGAGGCGGCCCTGCGAGATGACGCGGATGCGGTCGGAGAGGGCCAGGATTTCTTCCAGATCCTCGGAGATGAGCAGGATGGCGGCCCCCCTCGCCCGGGCTTCGAGCAGCCGGCCGTGGACGTAGGAGATGGCGCCGACGTCGAGGCCGCGGGTCGGCTGGTTGGCGAGGATGATGACCGGGTCCGGATCGAGCGCGCGGCCGAGGATGAGCTTCTGCATGTTGCCGCCGGAGAGCAGCCTTATGCGCGCCTCGGGCGACGGGCACTTGACGTCGTAGTCGCGGATGAGTTCCTCGGCGAAGCGGCGGGCCTCCGCCCAGTCGAGCAGGCCGCGGCGGGAAAAGCGGGCCGTTGCATAGCGCTCGGAGATGACGTTTTCGGTGACGCTCATGTCGCCGATCGTGCCGACGGCGTGGCGGTCCTCGGGGATGCGGGCGATGCCCGCGGCGAGCGCCGCGGCGGGCGACCATTTTCGCACCCCCTGCCCTTGCACGGTCATCGTGCCGGAGACGGGCTGCTCGGTGCCCGACAGCAGGCCGGCGAGTGCGGCCTGGCCGTTGCCGGAGACGCCGGCAAGGCCGGTGATCTCGCCGGAATGCAACGCCAGCGTGACGCGGTCGAGCGGCGTACCGGTGGCGTGGCGCCGTGTCGAGATGTCTTCCATGATGAGCAGGGCCGGGCCGGTGCGGACCGGCGCAACGGGCGGCGGGGTCACCTCCTGGCCGACCATCAGGGCGGCAAGCTCCTGGCGGGAGGTGTCGGCGATGCGGCGTTCGCCGGCTGGCTTGCCGCCGCGCAGCACCAGCACGCGGTCGCTCACCGCCATGACCTCGCCGAGCTTGTGCGAGATGAAGATGATGGCGAGGCCGCGCGCGACGAGCAGCTTCAACGTGGCGAACAGCGCGTCGGTCTCGCCCGGCGTCAGCACGGCGGTCGGCTCGTCGAGGATCAGGATGCGCGCTTCGCGGTAGAGCGCCTTCAGGATCTCGACGCGCTGGCGCTCACCGACGGCAAGCGTCGCGACCTGCGCATCCGGATCGACGGCGAGGCCGAAATCGGCGGCGAGTTCGCGGATCCTTCCCCGCGCGGGCTGGCGGCGCAGGCGCGGCGACAGCAGCTTCTCGGTGCCGAGCACGATGTTTTCCAGCACGGTCATGTTGTCGGCCAGCGTGAAGTGCTGGTGCACCATGCCGATGCCGGCATCGAGGGCTGCGCGCGGATCGCCGGGCGGAAGCATCTTGCCGAAGGCCTCCACGGTGCCCTCGTCGGCGACGTAGTGGCCGAACAGGATGTTCATCAGCGTCGTCTTGCCGGCGCCGTTCTCGCCCAGGAGCGCGACGACCTCGCCGGCGGCGAGATCGAGCGAGATGGAATCGTTCGCTGTGAGCGCGCCGAAGCGCTTCGTGATGTTTTTCAGGCGGAGGACGGTCATGAATAAAACCCGACCGAGAGAGCGAGAAGATCCCCCCCTCCGTCTCGGGCTTCGCCCGAGCCACCTC
>JAUYMV010000368.1 GCA_030698645.1 Mesorhizobium sp. | reverse complement strand
GATCAAGATCACCAACATCGTGGCGCTCCTGCTGCTGGCCGTGCTCGCGCACTCCGGCTGAGGCCCGCCGGTCCAAACAAAAACCCCGCGGAGCGATCCGCGGGGTTTTTCGTTGCCGAAACGAAAGGAAGCCGTCAGCCTCCGGGGCCCTTGCTGCCGCCGAGCGGATTGGCCGGCTTGCCGCCGAAGCCCGAGAGCAGCTGGCCGATGAAGTTCTTGTCCTGGCCGCCGGTCGGCGTCGTGCGCGATACGAAATCGAACACCTTGCCGTCCTGGAGGCCGTAATTGGCGATGTTCACCACGCGGCTGTCGGGGCCGAAATAGACCGCCAGCACACGCTGGTCGACCAGCTTCGGTTTCATGAAGGCGGCGCCGCGGACACGCTTCTGGGAAATGTAGTAGAAGACCTCGTTGTCGAAGGTGGCCGTCGTCGACGGGCTGCCCAGCGACAGAAGGACCTGCTCGCGGCTCGATCCGGGCGGCACCAGTTCGAGCGACTGCTCGTCGATGACGTAGCCCTGGGTCAGCGTCTCGCGGGGATTGAGCGAGGCGCCGGCATTGCAGCCGGCGACGCCGATTGCCGCGGCGACTGCCAGGGCAGGCGACCGCAATGTCCACAAGCCCGTCTTGAATTTCAACGCGTGCAACGACATCTCCATGTCACAACTGCCCCGACGCCGCTTGCACGGGACCGCAAACTCGGTAAACCAGCTTTCGGGCCGATGCAACCTGACCTTGACCGCGAAACGGCCCAACGAAAGATTGTCCGGCATGTTCAAGCATTTGTTCGGCACGGCGCGGAAAAGGAACCGCGCCATCGCCGAAGCGCTCTACGAACAAATAATGGCGGCCGCGCGGCAGCCGGTGCCCTATTCGGCATGGAATGTCCCGGACACGCCGCTCGGGCGCTACGAGATGCTGTCGCTGCATGTTTTCCTCGTCCTGCACCGGCTGAAGGGGGAGGGCGTGGCCGCCGACGCGCTGGCGCAGGAACTGACCGACGCCTTCTTCCAGGACATCGACCACTCGCTGCGCGAACTGGGCATCGGCGACATGGGCGTGCCGAAACGCATGAAGCGCCTCGCGCGCATGTTCTATGGCCGCGCGGCGAGCTACGACGCGGCGATCGACGCCGGTGACCTGGAGGCGCTCGCCGCGGCGCTGGCGCGCAATGTGCGCCCCGACGCCGCCGCCTGGCCCGAAGCGGCGGCGCTTGCATCGCATGTCATGGCGCAACACGCCGCGCTTCGCCTTCAGCCGCTTGGCACGCTTCTCGCCGGCGCCGTCGAACTGCCGCGCGCGCCCGGCCCAGCCTGAACGGGACAAGCCATGGATCACAAACCCGAAAGCCCGATTGCCTTTCCAGTCAGCGTGCGTCGCCTGCCGCAGCGCGGCTTTCCCGTCCTCATCGAGGCGAACGAACGCCAGCGCGCGCAGCTAGCCGAAGCGCACATGCTGCTTTCGGTCGAACGCTTCCGCGCCGACCTGCTGATTCGCGCCTGGAACCGGGACGGGGTCCAGGTCACCGGAACCGTGACGGCGTCGATCGTACAGGCGTGCATCGTGACGCTGGAGCCGATCCCCGCCGAAATCGCCGAGTCGATAGATGCCGTCTTCGTGCCGGAATCATCCCCGCTGGCAAAACCGGACATCGCGGAGGGCGAACTCTTCCTGTCGGCCGACGGTCCGGACGGTCCGGAAACCTTCGACGGCGAAACAATCGACGCGGGCGCGCTGGCCGAGGAGTTCTTCGCGCTGGCCATTGATCCCTATCCCCGCAAGCAGGGCGCGGCCGTCGCGGCGCCGATCGAGACCGATCCGGAGGCCTCGCCGTTCGCCAAGCTGCGCGACCGGCTGCAAAAAGGCTGAGCCAGGCGGGCTAAATTGATTTGGCGGTTGTGCCGTGACGCAAACTCGCTATTTTCGCCGCTGATTTGACGATCCCGCATCCCGCGGCCAAACCGAGACAAACAACGCGTGATCAGGATATCCATTGATGCGATGGGCGGCGACCATGGCCCCGACATCGTCATGCCCGGCCTGCTCAGGGTTGCCGAAAGGCGTCCCGACGTCCGCTTCCTGATTTTCGGGCGCGAGGACGCGGTCTCCCCGAACTTCCTGAAATATCCGAGGCTTCGCTCGGTCAGCGACTTCGTGCATTGCGACGTCGCGGTCCGGATGGACGACAAGCCGAGCCAGGCGCTGCGCCACGGGCGCTGGAAATCGTCGATGTGGAAGGCGATCGAGGCGGTCAAGGCCGGCGACGCGGATGTCTGCATATCGGCCGGCAACACCGGCGCGCTGATGGCGATGTCGAAATTCTGCCTGCGGACGATGGCGCAGATCGAGCGGCCGGCGATCGCCGCCATCTGGCCGACGACGCGCGGCGAGAGCATCGTGCTCGACGTCGGCGCGACGATCGGCGCCGATGCGCACCAGTTGATCGACTTTTCGATCCTCGGCGCCGCGATGGCGCGCGCGCTCTTCGGCATCGACCGCCCGACGGTCGGCCTGCTCAACATCGGCGTCGAAGAGGTCAAGGGTCTCGAGGAGATCAAGGAAGCCGGGGCGCTGTTGCGCGACATCAGCCTGAAGACCATGGAATACCGGGGTTTCGTCGAAGGTTCCGACATCGGCAGGGGCACTGTCGATGTCGTCGTCAGCGAGGGATTTGCCGGCAACATCGCGCTCAAGACCGCCGAGGGCACCGCCACCCAGCTTGCCGAGTATCTGCGCGCCGCGATGAGCCGTACCCTGATGGCCAGGATCGGCTATGTCTTCGCCAAGAGCGCGTTCGACCGTTTGCGCGAGAAGATGGACGTGCGCAAGGTCAATGGCGGCGTCTTCCTCGGGCTCAACGGCATCGTCGTCAAAAGCCATGGCGGCACCGACGACGAGGGTTTTGCGGCGGCCGTCGAACTCGGCTACGATATGGTGCGCAACAAGCTTCTCGACAAGATTCGCGCCGATCTCGACCATTTTCATGCACGCGTGCCGCCGGCGCCGCGTTCCGCCCCGGCATCCGCCGATGAGTAAGGCCGCTTCATGATCCGATCCATAGTCCGCGGCGTGGGATCAGCCCTGCCGCGCCGCATCCTCACCAATGCGGAGCTAGCCGAACGCGTCGACACGTCGGATGAATGGATCGTCCAGCGCACCGGCATCCATCAGCGCCACGTCGCCTCGGATGACGAGACGACCGCTTCGCTCGGCGAAGCGGCGGCGCGCGCCGCGCTCGACAATGCCGGGCTCACCGCCGCCGACATCGACCTGATCATTCTCGCCACGTCGACGCCCAACAACACGTTTCCGGCGACCTCGGTCGACATCCAGCATCGGCTCGGCATGCATCACGGCTACGCCTTCGACGTGCAGGCCGTCTGCAGCGGCTTCGTCTACGCCGTCTCGATCGCCGACCTGCACATCCGCGGCGGCATGGCCAGGCGCGTCCTCGTGATCGGCGCCGAGACGTTCTCGCGCATCCTCGACTGGACCGACCGCACCACCTGCGTGCTTTT
>JAUYMV010000350.1 GCA_030698645.1 Mesorhizobium sp. | reverse complement strand
CATCAACATCATGGAATTCTGCAAGGCGTTCAACGCGCAGACGCAGGAAATGGAGAAGGGGTCCCCGGTCCCCGTCGTCATCACTTATTACCAGGACAAGTCGTTCACCTTCGTCATGAAGACGCCGCCGGTGAGCTACTTCCTGAAGAAGGCCGCCAACCTGACGTCGGGCTCGAAGGAGCCGGGCAAGGTCAGCGCCGGCAAGGTGACGCGCGAGAAGGTGCGCGAGATCGCCACCGCGAAGATGAAGGACCTGAACGCCAACGACGTGGAAGCGGCGATGCGCATGGTCGAGGGTTCCGCCCGTTCTATGGGCCTGGAAGTGGTGGGCTGAGATCATGGCAAAGCTAGCAAAACGAGTCGCCAAGTCGCGCGAAGGTCTCGACCCGGACAAGAACTACGCCCTCGCTGAGGCCGTGAAGCTGCTCAAGGAGCGCGCTTCCGCCAAGTTCGACGAGACCATCGAAGTCGCCATGAACCTCGGCGTCGATCCGCGTCACGCCGACCAGATGGTGCGTGGCGTCGTCAACCTGCCGAACGGCACCGGCCGCACGGTTCGCGTGGCCGTGTTCGCGCGCGGCGCCAAGGCCGAGGAAGCCACCGCCGCCGGCGCCGACATCGTCGGCGCGGAGGATCTGGTCGACATCGTGCAGAAGGGCGAGATCAATTTCGACCGCTGCATCGCGACGCCGGACATGATGCCGCTCGTCGGCCGCCTGGGCAAGGTTCTGGGCCCGCGCGGCATGATGCCGAACCCGAAGGTCGGCACAGTGACCATGGACGTCGCGGCCGCCGTCAAGGCGTCGAAGGGCGGCGCCGTCGAGTTCCGCGTCGAGAAGGCCGGCATCGTGCATGGCGGCGTCGGCAAGGTGTCGTTCGACGCGCAGGCGATCGAAGAGAACATCCGCGCCTTCACGGATGCGGTGATCAAGGCGAAGCCGGCCGGCGCGAAGGGCAACTACCTGAAGAAGGTGTCGCTGACCTCGACCATGGGCCCCGGCCTGAAGATCGATCCCGCGACGCTGGCCGCTGGCTGACGCGTCGTTCAGGAACAGGCTCTAGGGCGCTGTTCCGTTTAAGAATTCCGGGCCCCGCAAGGGACCCGGAGTGCCGGAAGGAAACTTCCGGCTTCCTGTCCGAGATTGCAGGCGGTTGAAGTCGCTTCGACCTTAATTCGCATGGGCCTGCATGAGACGGGGTCGACCCGACAAAGGAACTGAATTCAGTTCCGATGAAAGGTTCGAACCGTGTTTGCCTTTTGTCTGCGTGGCGGGAAACCGCCATGGCGAAAGGGGGCAGGATCCTCGAACGTCGTTCGGGAGGTCCACGACCTGGATGTCCCGTGCGGCAAAAGGCAACCGGCAGCCGTTCCGATGTGGAGTGGCTGCCAATTGGAGAGTGGCAGTGGAAAGAGCGGAAAAGCGCGAATTCGTCACGGGCCTGAACGACGTGTTCAAAAGCACGGGTTCGGTGGTCGTGGCCCACTATGCCGGCATCACCGTTGCGCAGATGAACGACCTTCGTTCGAAGATGCGCGCAGCGGGTGGCACCGTCAAGGTAGCGAAGAACCGTCTCGCCATTATCGCCCTTCAGGGTACGGAATCCGAAGGCATCAAGGACCTGTTCAAGGGACAGACCCTGCTTGCCTATTCGGACGATCCGATTGCGGCGCCGAAGGTCGCGTCCGAGTTCGCCAAGGGGAATGACAAGTTGATCATTCTCGGCGGCGCGATGGGCTCGACCGCTCTCGACGCGAATGGAGTGAAGGCGCTTGCCACACTCCCCTCGCTCGACGAGCTGCGCGCCAAGCTGGTTGGCATGATCGTCACACCGGCAACCCGGATCGCCCAGGTCGTCAACGCACCAGCTGCACAGCTGGCCCGCGTTTTCGGCGCCTATGCCCGGAAGGACGAAGCGGCATGAGGCCGTTTCTCGCTGTCAATCATCAACACGTGTTCGAACTCTTGAAGGAATGCAACAATGACTGATCTGGTTAAGATCGTTGAAGACCTGTCGAAGCTGACCGTCCTCGAGGCGGCCGAGCTGTCGAAGATGCTGGAAGAGAAGTGGGGCGTTTCGGCCGCCGCTCCGGTCGCCGCTGCGGCGGCTGGCGGTGGCGCGGCCGCGGCTGCCCCGGTCGAAGAGAAGACCGAGTTCGACGTCATCCTGACGGAAGCCGGCGCTCAGAAGATCAACGTCATCAAGGAAGTGCGCGCGATCACGGGTCTTGGCCTCAAGGAAGCCAAGGACCTGGTCGAAGCCGCACCGAAGCCGGTCAAGGAAGGCGTCAACAAGGCTGACGCCGACAAGATCAAGGCCCAGCTGGAAGCAGCCGGCGCCAAGGTCGACCTGAAGTAATGACGCGTTCGGCGGGCGGGGCAACCCGTCCGCCGGTCCCGCGTCTTCGAGTTAGGGTAGCTGGGGCGAGTATTGTGAAACCCTTTTTCCGAGGGCCGTGAGCGGCTTTCCGAAAACGGGTTTTTGCCCGTTTTAAATGGTCCGCAGCGCTTTCGGGCGCGCGTTTAGACGACAAGCCAGAATGGCAGAGCAAGGAGCGACGATGGCCCAGACCCACACGTTCAACGGTCGCAGGCGCGTGCGCAGCTTTTTCGGAAAGATTCCGGAAGTTGCCGAAATGCCGAATCTCATCGAGGTGCAGAAGGCATCCTACGATCAGTTCCTGATGGTCAAGGAGCCCGAGGGCGGGCGTCCGGACGAGGGACTGCAGGCCGTTTTCAAGTCGGTCTTCCCGATCTCCGACTTTTCCGGAGCCTCGATGCTCGAATTCGTCAAATACGAGTTCGAAGCGCCGAAGTTCGACGTCGACGAGTGCCGTCAGCGCGACCTGACCTATGCCGCGCCGCTGAAGGTGACGCTGCGCCTCATCGTGTTCGATATCGACGAGGATACCGGCGCCAAGTCGGTGAAGGACATCAAGGAGCAGGACGTCTACATGGGTGACATGCCGCTCATGACGATGAACGGCACCTTCGTCGTCAACGGCACCGAGCGCGTCATCGTCTCTCAGATGCACCGTTCGCCGGGCGTCTTCTTCGACCATGACAAGGGCAAGTCGCATTCGTCAGGCAAGCTGCTGTTCGCCGCGCGCGTCATCCCGTATCGCGGCTCTTGGCTCGACATCGAGTTCGATTCCAAGGACGTCGTGCATGCCCGCATCGACCGCCGCCGCAAGATTCCGGCGACGTCGCTCTTGATGGCGCTCGGCATGGACGCCGAGGAGATTCTGTCGACCTTCTACAACAAGCTGGTTTATCTGCGCGACGGCAAGGACTGGCGCATCCCGTTCTCGGCCGACCGTTTCCGCGGCCTGAAGGCAGTGACCGACCTGATCGACGCCGATTCGGGCGAAGTCGTCGTCGAGGCCGGCAAGAAGATCACCGCGCGCCAGGCGCGTTCGCTCGTCGAGAAGGGCCTCAAGGCCATCAAGGCGACCGAGGAAGACCTGCTCGGCTCCTACCTCGCCGAGGACATCGTCAACATGGAAACCGGCGAGATCTTCCTCGAGGCCGGCGACGAGATCGACGAGAAGACGCTGAAGGTGCTGCTCGCCACCGACATGACCGAGGTCAGGTTCCTCGACATCGACCATGTCAATGTCGGCGCCTATATCCGCAACACGCTCGCCGTCGACAAGAACGAGAGCCGCCAGGACGCGCTGTTCGACATCTACCGCGTCATGCGTCCGGGCGAGCCGCCGACCCTCGACACGGCGGAAGCCATGTTCAAGTCGCTGTTCTTCGATAGCGAACGCTACGATCTGTCGGCCGTCGGCCGCGTCAAGATGAACATGCGCCTCGAACTGAAGGCCGAGGACACCGTGCGCGTGCTGCGCAAGGAGGACATCCTGGCTGTCGTCAAGACGCTGGTCGAACTGCGCGACGGCAAGGGCGAGATCGACGACATCGACAATCTCGGCAACCGCCGCGTGCGCTCGGTCGGCGAGCTGATGGAGAACCAGTACCGCGTCGGCCTGCTGCGCATGGAGCGCGCCATCAAGGAGCGCATGTCGTCGATCGAGATCGATACCGTGATGCCGCAGGACCTGATCAACGCCAAGCCGGCGGCCGCGGCCGTGCGCGAATTCTTCGGCTCCTCGCAGCTGTCGCAGTTCATGGATCAGACCAACCCGCTGTCGGAGATCACCCACAAGCGCCGCCTGTCGGCGCTTGGACCCGGTGGTCTGACGCGCGAGCGTGCCGGCTTCGAGGTGCGCGACGTGCATCCGACGCATTACGG
>JAUYMV010000334.1 GCA_030698645.1 Mesorhizobium sp. | reverse complement strand
TTCACCATTGTCAACACGGAACACCAGGACATCCACCAACGCGCCCAGTTTGCCTTTCTCCAGGGCAGCGCGACCGATCCGGCGCTCTTCGCCGGGCGGAGCTTTGATCTCGTCCATTCCAATTCGGTGATCGAGCATGTCGGCGTCTGGCGCGACATGGAGATGTTTGCCGCGAATACGCGCCGGCTGGCGCAGCGCTATTATGTCCAGACGCCGAACTACTGGTTCCCCTACGAGCCGCATTTCCGCTTCCCCGGCTTCCAGTATCTCCCGGAGCGCGTACGCGCCGCCTTGATCATGCGCTGGTCGCTCGGCTTCTTCCCGCGCATCATGGACCGCGCCGAGGCCGACGACATCATCTACCACCACCGCCTGCTTTCGACCCGCCAGATGGCGCGGCTGTTCCCGGACGCCAACGTGACGCATGAGAAGGTGGCGAAGCTGAACAAGTCGATCGTGGCGGTGCGGGAGAGTGTGCGGGCCTGAAACGAGAAGCGTCTCTACCTCCCCCTTGTGGGGAGGTCGCGCCGAAGGCGTGGGTGGGTCGCGAGCGCCAGCGAGCAGCCGAAGCTCTGCCGTGCTTCTACCGCCGCCCCTCACCCGGCCTCCGCTTCGTTCGGCACCCTCTTCCCGTTCGGGAGAGGGAATCTTCGCCGCTCAGCGCCATGCCACATTCGGAATCGCCTAACGATCAGACGTCGCTGCTCGCCTTGGCAGTACTCTTGAAACCTTGGGGACGCGTTCCTCTCCCCTCGGGGAGAGGCGGATCGCCCCGACGTGTTCTTCGCACATCGGTTGGCGATCCGGGTGAGGGGGACGGCGCGCACGCCGTCCGCCGTAGTAGTGCACACCCTGCCCAAACGAAAAAGGCCACCCTCGCGGGTGGCCTTTCGATATCGCGTGAGCGCACCGCCTATTCGGCGTCGTCGGCCTTGGCGGCCTTCTTCTTGGGCGCGGCCTTCTTCTTCGGCGCGGCCTTCTGGGCGGATGCGGTGTCCTCGTCCTCGTCGGCGAGCAGTTCTTCCTTGCTGACCTTGACGTCCGTCACGGTGATCTGGCCGAGCAGATGGTCGACGACCTTCTCCTCGAACAGCGGCGCGCGCAGGTTGGACAGCGCCGACGGGTTGTTGCGGTAGAAGTCGTAGACTTCCTGTTCCTGGCCGGGATAGCGGCGCACGAACTCGAACAGCGCGCGCTGCATCTCGTCGTCGGTGATCTGAACGCCGGCCTTTTCGCCGATCTCGGCCAGCACCAGGCCGAGCCGTACGCGGCGCTCGGCAAGGCGCTGATACTCCTCGCGCGCGCTCTCCTCCGTCGTCTCTTCGTCGGCGAAGCTCTTGCCCGCCGTCTCCAGATCCTTCGTCACCTGGCCCCAGATGTTGTCGAATTCGGCCTGCACCAGCTTCGACGGCGCCTCGAAGGAATAGGTCGCATCGAGCGCGTCGAGCAGTTCGCGCTTGACCTTCTGGCGGGTCAGCGCGCCGTACTGGCTCTCGAGCTGGCCCTTGACGATCTCGCGCAGCTTTTCGGCCGATTCCAGCCCGAGCGTCTTGGCGACCTCGTCGTTGATTTCGAGCGTGCCGGGTTTGGCGACTTCCTTGACGATAATGTCGAAGGTGGCTTCCTTGCCGGCGAGGTGGGCAGCGGTATAGTCGGCCGGGAACGTGACCGAGATGGTCTTCTCGTCGCCGGCCTTGAAGCCGACCAGCTGTTCCTCGAAGCCCGGGATGAACTGTTTCGAGCCGATCACCAGTTGCTGGTCGGCGCCCGCGCCGCCGTCGAAGGCGACGCCATCGAGCTTGCCGACGAAGTCGATCGTGACGCGGTCGCCGTCTTCCGCCTTGCCCTTCTTGGGCTCGTAGCTGCGCGCCGATTCGGCGACGCGCTGCATCTGCGCCTCGATTTCCTCTTCCGGCAGGTCGAGCACCTGGCGGGTCACCTTGATGCCCGAAACGTCCTGCAATTCGATCGCCGGGATCACTTCATAGTTCAGCGAGAACTCGAAATCCTTGTGGCCGGCGAGAATCTCCTCGGCTTCCTTCTCGTCCTCGGTCATCGCGACTTCCGGCTGCATGGCGGCCTTCTCGCCGCGCTCGGCCAGAATCTCGCGCGTCGAATTCGTCAGGATCTCGTTGACGACCTCGGCCATCATCGACTTGCCGTAGACCTTGCGCAGATGCTGCAGCGGTACCTTGCCCGGACGGAAACCGTTGATGCGGACCTTGCCCTTGGCGTCGTTGAGGCGGAGGGCCAGGCGGGATTCCATGTCCTGCGCCGGCACGACCACCTTGATCTCGCGCTTCAGTCCGGTGTTGAGCGTCTCGGTAACCTGCATAATCGATCCTTTGTCTCTCGAAAGACGGTGCTCGAAAGGCACGACGCCATTTCGACTGACGGTACGTTCTGCCGTGAGTGGCTGTTGGTGCGGGTGGAGGGATTTGAACCCCCATGCCTTTCGGCGCTTGGACCTAAACCAAGTGTGTCTGCCGTTCCACCACACCCGCCTCCGGAGCCCGTCCGGCCCCAAAAGCGCGTGTTCCTATATCACCTGCACTCTGGCGTTCAAAGCATATTTGCCCGCGAAAATGGCTTTTTTGGACCGGGATTTCCCCAGTCTGTCCACAGCCGCGCGGCAAGCCGGCAATCAGTAGAGCGGTTCTTCGTAGAGCACCGTTTCGCCGTCGAGGAAGCGCTTGATCTGCGCCGTGCCGTCGGGCGCCACCGCCGCGACGACGAAGAAGGGGCGCACCCGCATGTCCGTCTCGATCTGCCGGCCCTCGCCTTCCGGCAGATAGAAGCGCTCGATGCCGTAGAGGGCGGAGCCGCCGAGACCGCCTTCGCCCAATACCGACGACATGGTGCCGGTGAGTACCGCGTCGCCTGCTTCGGCGGGCACGACACGCGCGCGTTCGAAGGCCGCCGAAACCGGCCGCCAGACGCCATCGGCCTCGCGCCGAACCAGAACGTGCACGCGGCGCTCGCCGGTGAAGTCGGCGTCCACCACCGGCTGGACGAAGATCTTGCGCGGCAGACTGGCGATCTCGTAGCCGAGACGCACATAGTCGCCGCGCAACAGGTCGCGTGGGTCGACCGGCTCGACCTTCAGCACGATTTCCTGCCCGTCGCGCAACACGGCGGCGCGGCCGGCGATGATCCACGACAGGAACCCGATCTGCAGCACGGCGACCGCGACCGCCGCGAAGATCAGCCAGTTGCGTTTCATGCCGGTTCTCCAGTGCTGGCGGCCGGCTGCGCGAGGCGCCGCTCGACGCGGATGATGACGAAGGCAAGCAGCCCCAGCCCCGCGGCCGCGAGCAGGAAGAAGCCGGCCGTGCCGAGCATGCTGCCGACGGTGGCGACATAGACGAGACACAGTTCGCCGGCAAAGCCCAGATAGGAGAGCCATCTGACGCCCCTGCCCGTCCGACCCGCGACCGCCAGCGCGCCGGCGATGCCGGCCAGCGTCAGCGCGGCCAGCCAGGCGAAATGCGCCTCGTCGACATAGGCGAGCTGCAG
>JAUYMV010000478.1 GCA_030698645.1 Mesorhizobium sp. | reverse complement strand
GAGAAGGAAAAAGCCCCTACCCTTTCGGCTTCGGCGCGACGACGCGCAGCGACAGCTCGTTGAGCTGGGTCGGGCCGACTTCGGACGGCGCGGCCATCAGCAGATCGTAGGCCTGCTGGTTCATCGGGAACATGGTGATCTCGCGCAGGTTCTTCGCGCCGACCAAGAGCATGACCACCCGGTCGACGCCGGCCGCCATGCCGCCATGCGGCGGCGCGCCGTACTGGAAGGCGCGGTAGAGGCCGCCGAAGCGTTCCTCGACCGTCTCGCGCGACAGGCCGACCATCTCGAAGGCCTTGACCATCGTGTCGGGCAGGTGGTTGCGGATGCCGCCCGACGCGATCTCGAAGCCGTTGCAGACCATGTCGTACTGGAACGCCTTGATGCCGAGCGGCTCGGCACCGTTCAAGGCCTCGATGCCGCCCTGCGGCATGGAGAACGGGTTGTGCGCGAAGTCGATCTTCTTGTTGTCCTCGTCCCATTCGAAGAACGGGAAGTCGACGATCCAGCACAGCTCGAAGCGCTCGCGGTCGACGAGGTTCAGCTCCTCGCCAGCCCGCGTCCGGGCAGCACCCGCGAACGAGACGAACTTCGCCGGGTCGCCGGCGACGAAGAAGCAGGCGTCGCCCGCGTCCAGGCCCATCTGGGTCCGGATCGCCTCGGTGCGCTCCTCGCCGATGTTTTTCGCCAGCGGCCCGGCGGCATCCAGCTTATCGTTTTCCGTGCGCCAGAAGATGTAGCCGAGCCCCGGCTGGCCCTCCCCTTGAGCCCACGCGTTCATGCGGTCGCAGAAGGCTCTGGAGCCGCCGGTCTTGGCCGGGATCGCCCAGATCTGCGCCTTCGGGTCGTTCGCCAGAATCCCGGCGAAGACCTTGAAGCCGGAGCCGCGGAAATGCTCCGAGACGTCCTGCATCTCGATCGGGTTGCGCAGGTCGGGCTTGTCGGAGCCGTATTTGCGCATCGCCTCGTCATAGGCGATGCGGCGGAATTTCTGCGTCACCGGCTTGCCCTCGGCGAAGGTCTCGAAGACGCCGCGCATGACCGGCTCCATGGTCGCCAGCACGTCGTCCTGCTCGACGAAGCTCATCTCCAGATCGAGCTGGTAGAATTCTCCCGGCAGCCGGTCGGCGCGGGGGTCTTCGTCGCGGAAGCAGGGCGCGATCTGGAAGTAGCGGTCGAAGCCCGACATCATGATGAGCTGCTTGTATTGCTGCGGCGCCTGCGGCAGGGCATAGAATTTTCCGGGATGGATGCGCGACGGCACCAGGAAGTCGCGCGCGCCTTCCGGGCTCGACGCGGTCAGGATCGGCGTCGAAAACTCCGTGAACCCGGCATCTTCCATCTGCCGGCGCATCTCGCGGATGATCTTCGTCCGCTGCATGATGTTCTTGTGCAGCGTGTCGCGGCGGAGATCCAGGAAGCGGTATTTGAGGCGGATGTCCTCGGGATAGTCCGGCTCGCCGAATACCGGCAGCGGCAGTTCCTTCGCCGTCGACAGGACCTCGATCTCCTTGGCGAAGATCTCGATCTCTCCGGTATCGAGGTTGGCGTTGACGGCGTCGGCAAACCGCGCCTTGACCTCGCCATCGACCCGGATGACCCATTCGCCGCGCACCGTCTCGGCCACCTTGAAGGCCGGCGAATCCGGGTCGGCGACGATCTGCGTCAGGCCGTAGTGGTCGCGCAGGTCGATGAACAGCAGCCCGCCATGGTCGCGCACGCGGTGTACCCAGCCCGACAGGCGGACGGACGTGCCGACATCCGACTTGCGGAGGGCGGCGCAGGTATGGCTGCGGTAGCGGTGCATGGCGTTTTCCTGTGTTTTTGGGGTCGGGGCCGAACCGGAGCTGGCCCGAAAAATCGGCCGGAAAAGCGCATGCGAGCCGTGCTTTGTCAAGGCGGCGAAGGTTTAGAGCTTCAGTCCGCGCAGCTGGCGCGGGTGCAGCACGGCGAGAATGACGATGCCGTCGGAGGTCTCGCGGTAGAGGATGACATGGCTGGCATGCTCATGCCGCCGCACGCCCTTGCGCACCGAGGGCGACAGCCGGCCCGCGCGCGGATGCCGGGCCAGTATGGCGAAGCAGTCTTCTAAACCGCTGCGGTATCGTTCGGCCTGGTCCATGCCGAACCGGGCGATGCCAAAAATGTAGATGTCCCGCAGCTGCCCACGCGCGCGCGGCGAGACGGTGAACCTACTCACGGAATGTCCCGCGAGCCTTCGTGATCGCCACTGCCTCGGCAAAAAGGGCGTCGCCATCATAGTCGACCACGCCACCCGCATCCGCCTCGTCCACGATGCGGCGGATCTCCTCCAGCCGCTCCTCGTGATCGCGGCTCCGGTCTTCCTGGTCGCGGCGGATGAGGTCCGAAACATAGTCGCTGGCGGACGCATATGTGCCGTCCTCGACCTGCGCCTCGATCCAGTCCTTCATCGTGTCCGGCAGGGATACTGTCAGGGTGTCCATGCGAGCCTCCATCGGACGGCATTCTAGCAAGATCGCGTTTCGCCGCAAATGCCCGTCCGTCTCGTCTGGACCAGCCGGGTCGCGCCTTGGCGCATGGCGCCCCTGCGGCTTGCGCCCTATACAGGAAGCGAATCGCGCGCCGAGCCCGCCTTGAACTCCATCCGCCCCATGATTCCGCTTCTGCTTGCCGCCGGCATCCTGCTCGGCGGCAACGGCTTGCAGGGAACGCTGATCGCGCTGCGCGGCGCGCAGGAGGGTTTCGCGCCGTCGACGATCGGCGTCATGGGCACCTTCTATTTCGCCGGCTTCCTGCTCGGCTGCCTGGCCATCACGCGCATCATGAAGTCGGTCGGCCACGTGCGGTCCTTCGCGGCCCTCGCGGCCATCGCGTCGGCCAGCACGCTCGTGCTGGTGCTCGCCATCGACCCGGTCGTCTGGTCCGGCATCCGCTTCGTCTCGGGCTTCTGCTTCGCCGGCCTCTTCACAGTGATGGAGAGCTGGCTCAACTCCGGCGTCTCCAACGAGAGCCGGGCCCGCGTGCTCGCCGTCTACCGCATGGTCGACATCGGCTCGGTGACCGGCGCGCAGTTCATCATCCCGGTGGTCGGCGCGGACGGGTTCGCCATCTTCGCCATCATGTCGATCCTCATCACGCTGTCGCTGGTGCCGGTGTCGCTCGGCGACCGCTCGAACCCGGTGGCGCCCGACGCGGTCAAGCTCGACTTCGTGCGCGTCTGGCGCATCTCGCCGCTCGGCTGTATCGGCTGCATCGCGGTCGGCGTCACCAACAGCGCCTTCCGCACGCTGTCGCCGGTCTATGCCGAGCAGCTCGGCATGTCGGTGACCGACGTCGTCACCTTCATCAGCGTCGGCATCATCGGCGGGGCGGTCATGCAGTATCCGCTGGGCTATCTCTCCGACCGCTGGGATCGGCGGCTGACCCTGCTCCTGACCACGATGGTGGCGCTGGCGGCCGCGCTCGCGCTCGTGCTGTTCGCCGGCAGCCGGCCGCTGACCAACTTCGCGCTCGTCTTCGTCTTCGGCTCCTTCGCCATGCCGCTCTTCTCGCTCTGCGCCGCCCATGCCAACGACCGGGCCGGCAAGGGCGACTTCGTCGTCGTCAACGCGGCGCTGATGCTGTTCTACTCGTTCGGGGCGATCGGCGGCCCGCTTGCTGCCTCCTGGTCGATGCAGCGCTTCGGCCCGTCCGGCCTGTTCGGCTTCATGGTCGTCATCTACGTGATCTTCATCCTGATCATTCTCTACCGGATGCTGGCGCGCTCCGGCGTCCCGGCCGAGCGGCGCGGCCGTTTCATCGCGCTGCTGCGGACCTCGCCGATGTTTGCCCGGCTGACCGGCCGGCGCGACGGTCGCGGCAAGTCCTGAAAGGTGTGCGCCGCCCGCAGCGCTTGACGAAAGCCGCGCGGACTGAAAAGGACAGTCATCTTTTCACGCCCGCAGATCTGTCCGAAGACACCAGATGCATTTGATCACGACCCAGAAGGAACTCGAGACCGCCCTGGCCGCGCTGGCCGCCTCGGATTTCGTGACCATCGATACCGAGTTCATCCGCGAGACGACGTTCTGGCCGGAGCTCTGCCTGATCCAGATGGCGGCGCCCGGCGTCGAGGCGCTGATCGATCCGCTGGCGCCAGGCCTCGACCTTGCGCCGTTCTTCGCGCTGATGGCCAATGAAACGGTCCTCAAGGTGTTCCACGCCGCCAGGCAGGACATCGAAATCGTCTTCCACATGGGCGGGCTGATCCCGCATCCGGTGTTCGACACCCAGGTTGCGGCGATGGTCTGCGGCTTCGGCGACAGCGTCTCCTACGACCAGCTCGTCCAGCGCATCACGGGCACGCAGCTCGACAAGTCGTCGCGCTTCACCGACTGGCGGCACCGGCCGCTGTCGGAAAAGCAGCTGGTCTATGCGCTCGCCGACGTCACCTATCTCATCGAGGTCTACCGGCACCTGAAGGCCGAGCTGGAGCGCGAAGGCCGAGCCCACTGGCTGAACGAGGAGATGGAGGTGCTGACCTCGCGCGAGACCTACGATTTGCATCCGGAGAACGCCTGGACGCGGCTCAAGATGCGGCTGCGCAAGCCGATCGAGCTGGCGGTGCTGCAGCATGTCGCCGCCTGGCGCGAGCGCGAGGCGCGCGAGCGCAACGTGCCGCGCGGACGGGTGCTGAAGGACGACGCGATCTACGAGATCGCCCAGCAGCAGCCGCGCGACGCAACGGCGCTGGCGCGCCTGCGCTCGACGCCCAAGGGCTGGGAGCGCTCGTCGGCGGCCACCGGCATGCTCGCCGCGGTCAACGCGGCGCTCGACCTGCCGAAGGAAGATCTGCCGAAAATCCCCCGCCAGGCGCAGACCAGCGAGGGCACCAATGCGGCGGCCGAACTGCTCAAGGTGCTGCTGCGGATCGTCGCCGAAACCGAAGGCGTCGCGCCGAAGGTGGTCGCCAACAGCGACGACCTCGAACGCATCGCGGCGGAGGGCGAAAGCGCCGACGTGGCGGCATTGTCCGGCTGGCGGCGCGAGGTTTTTGGCGACAAGGCGCTGAAGCTGATCCGCGGCGAACTGTCGATCCGCTTCCACAACCGCCGGATCGGCGTGTTCGACACCATCGCCTGACCGGGCAGCGCCCGGCTCAGTCGCCGATCGTCAGCGACAATGTCTTGCCCGTGATGCGGCCAAGCTGGGCCAGCCGCCCGGCCGGCCGTTCGCCGACCAAGCCGGCGTGGCTGCGCGGCACGACGAGCGACAACGAGCCGTCCTCGCGCTTTTCCCAGCGCAGCCTGGGGATCATTCCGGGCATCGAGGCCGACAGCAGATAGACGACGCGCAACATGGCGCCGACGAGCCGCGCACGCTCCACGTAGCGCGGCGTGGCGAGCGCCCGCATCTCGGGCGCGGCCGCGTCTTCGTTCATGCCCTCGTGGCGATAGAGATTGGCGAGCGCGATGAAGGCGCGGCCTGGATGGTCGACGCCGATGAACGAGGCATGCGCGATGATGTTCAGCGACTGGAAGCCGCGATATTCCGGATGGGCGCGCCAGCCGATGTCGGCCAGCAGGCAGGCGGCGCGCCGGTAGCGCATCTCGTCCTCGGTCTCGTCGATGCCGAACGCGGCGAAGGTCTGTCCGGTCCAGTCGGCCAGTTCGTGCGCATGCGTCACCGAACGGGCGCGCAGCAAGGCGAGCTCCTCCGACGCCGTGATCAGCGGATCGCTCTGCTGCTCGGCCGGCGTCAGCAGGGAATAGAGAAATCCCTCGCGCACGCCGAGCGCCGAGACGACGATTCGGCCGGGCTTCATGACGCGGATGATTTCCTGCAGAACGGCCGCGCCATAGGCGAGCAGCGCCCGGCGGTTCTTGGAGACGCGCTCGATGCCCTTCATCTTCTCGATGTCGCCGCGCGCCACCTGCTTGAGGAAGGCCTCCGAGCCGGCGATGTCCATCTCGTAGTGATGCATGACGGCGAGCGGATAGCCGGTGGCATACATGTGCAGGCGGGCCAGGTTGCGCCAGGTTCCGCCGACGCAATAAAAGGCCCGGCCGGCGCCGCCCTTGAGCACTTCGGCGCGCCGCAGTTCGTCGCGGATGATCCTGGACGCAGCGGCGATCGAGCCTTTCGACATGTCGTCGAGACGCAGGCCGCCGAGCGGCAGGGTGATGCCGCCGCCGATCACCTCGCCCTTGACGTCGACGAGTTCCAGACTGCCGCCGCCAAGGTCGCCGGCGATGCCATCGGCCGGATGGAAGCCAGAGATGACGCCGAGCGCAGAATAGTAGGCCTCCTCGCGCCCGGTCAGCACCCGGATCTCCACGCCGAGGATCTCCTCGGCGCTGCGGATGAACTCCCGGCCGTTGACCGCCTCGCGC
>JAUYMV010000476.1 GCA_030698645.1 Mesorhizobium sp. | reverse complement strand
ACGAAAGACGTCAGCGCGCTCAGGAAGTCGCTCATTCCGGGGCGCTTGACGGCGTCGAAGGGCAGCGGACGCGCCGTCTCCATCGCAGCGATGCCAATTCGCACCGTCATCATTCCATTGACGACGCCTTCGCCGAGCTTCGCCGAAAGACGCGCGGCGAGGCCGTGCCCGACCAGTTGCTGCACGAGGCTGTCGCCGGCCGCGATCGAGCCGGTGATCGCGAGGTGCGCGAGCGCGCTGCGCGCCAGGCGGAAGAAGCCGAGCGTGCCCGGACGGCCGCCGTAGAGTTCCGACATGCGGCGCACCAGCCTGGCGCATTCGAAGGCGACGTAGAGCACGTCGACCACGGCGCGCGGGCTGACGGCGGTGACGACCGAGACGCGCTTGGCCGCGTCGAGGATGAGGGTCTTGGCCTTTTCGTCGAGCGGCGCGAGGATCTCAGCTTCGGCGTAGCGCAGGAAATCGGCGCCATCGATCACCTCGCCCTTCAGCTCGACGACGGCGCGGCGGCCGGCCCCGGTTTCCGGCTTGCGCCCGACGAAGACCACAAGATCGGCAACGGCGGCGCGCGCCGCCTTGGGGTCGTTGCGCAGCGACGCATCGGTCGCCCGCGCGCGCAGGGCCTCGATCGAGGACAGCCGCGCCAGCGCGTAGAGTTCGCGCACCAGGATGAACAGGAAGGCGACGAGCGCGGTGCCGGCAAGCACGATACCAAGCCAGCCGAGCCATTCGGTGCGCGAGAACAGGTCGCGAATGAGCTGCTCTGTCCACAGGCCGAGCGCCAGCGACACGAGAAGCCCGAGCGCGCCGAAGAAGATGGCGCCAAGGCGCGAGCGGCCGCGCGGCTGCAGCGGCGGCGGCGGCGCCAGCGCGTCGAGCCCGTCATTGGCGAAGACGTCGATCTCGGCCGGCATGACGATGGCGACATCGTCCGGCTTGACCGCGCGCGGGCTGCGCGTCGGCTTGTCTGCCTTGCGGGGCTCCTCCGCATCGCGCTCGATGCGGAACGAGGCCGGCTGACGCGGTTCGGTCATGCCAGATGGTCTCCGATCAGGAATTGCAGGGCGCGGTCGAGCCGGATGTGCGGCAGCGAGAGCGTGATGCCCTCGGCGTTGCGCTCGAGTTTCGGCGGGCGGAAGCGCACGAAGCGGATCGCCGGGCCGGCCTGTCCGTCCTTGAAGGCCATTTCCGGCCTGGCCGGAAGATCGCCCGGAAAGATTGCGGTCTCGCTCTCGCCGTCGAAGAGCTCCTTGCCGATGGTCTCGCCCTGCATCGGCGTGCCGATGATGACCGGCAGCACGTCGCCGCGCTGCTTCACCGTGCCCTCGCGCGTCGCCCGCACGGCCGCCAGCGCCAATACGTCGACCTTGGCGCCGGTGAGGTCGGCGCGCTTGACGGCGCGCTCGGCGAGCCGCCTGACGATGGCCTGCAGCCGGTCGTGGCTCTCGTGATGCAAATGATCGGCCTTCGTCGCGGCGATCAGGATGCGGTCGATGCGGCGGGCGAACAGGCCGGTCAAGAGATTTGTCGAGCCCGGACGGAAGCAGGCGAGGATTTCCGTCAGCGCGCGTTCGAGGTCCGCAATGGCCGCGGCGCCCGAATTCAGCGCCTGCAGCGCGTCGACCAGCACGATCTGGCGGTCGAGCCGGGTGATATGTTCGCGGAAGAACGGCTTCACCAGGTGCGTCTTGTACGACTCGTAGCGGCGCTCCATCATGGCGTGCAGCGAGCGCGGTTTGGCGCGCTTGTCGTCGAGGCCGGGCAGGGGGGCGAAAGTCAGCGCGGGCGACCCCTCCATGTCGCCCGGCATCAGGAACCGCCCCGGGGGCAGGGTGGACAACGCCCGGCTGTCCGCCTTGCAGGCGCGCAGATAGGCGGTGAAGCTGTCGGCCAGGCGCCTGGCGGTCATTTCGTCGGCGTCGGCCAGCGGATCGACCCCGGCTGCTGCCGCGCGCCAGGCCTCCGACAGATCCTGGCGTACCGGCAGTTCGGCGAGATGAAACGAGTCACGCGAGAATTCGGCGTAGGATTTGCCGAGCAGCGGCAGATCGAGCAGCCATTCGCCCGGATAGTCGACGATGTCGATGGCGAGACGCCCGCTCGAAAACATCCGGCTCCAGCCGGACGCCGATTCGAACTCGATGGTCAGGCGCAACTCGGAGATGGCGCGCGTCGAGTCGGGCCAGATCCGGTCGTCGACCAGCGCCGCGATGTGATCCTCGTATTGGAAACGCGGCACCGCATCGTCGGGCTGGTGCTCCAGATAGGCCTTGCTCAGGCGCCCGGACTTCTGCGCGTCGAACAGCGGGAGCCGTCCGCCGTGGATCAGATTGTGGACGAGGGCCGAGATGAAGACGGTCTTGCCCGCGCGCGAAAGCCCGGTGACTCCGAGACGAAGCGATGGCGTGCCAACAATGCCGGTGAGGCGTCCGGTCAGCGTGTCGAAGGCGATCAGCGCTTCGTCGGCGAGTGTCGTCTGTGGCGCCAAGTCAATTTCCCCGCGGGCTTGCGCACCCGATATAGGCAAGTGGCGCCTCATTTGAAATGGGCGCGGACGTGGGCCGGGCGCCGGCGCGAAGCGAAGCGGCGTGGAGCGTCAAAAATCGGCCGGCGTGAAGAAGGCGTCCAGATGGCCGAGACCGGGCGCTGCGTCGGCGAAGCCGCCGGCAAATCCGATGACCGCCAGCCCGCAGGTCGGGAACCCGTTCGACCGCCCGAGCGTCGCGGCTTCCTCGCCGTTCGGCGCGAGGGCGAAGCATGCGTCCTCGATCATCGGATTATGGCCGACGATGAGCAGCGAATCGACGTCGCCATTGTCGCGGATGAAGTTGACGTAGCCGGTCGCGTCGCTGCTGTAGAGCAGGTCGGTGAACCTGACGTCGGCATTCGGGAAATGGCGACTGACGCCGTCCCAGGTCTCGCGGGCCCGCCGCGCGGATGAACAGATGATTCGGTTCGGCGCATAGCCGCCGGCCAGCATCGTGACGCCCACGGCTTGCGCATCGCGCCGGCCCGCATCGTCGAGCGGGCGATCGAAATCGCGCATTCCGGGCTCCGCCCAGGCGGCCCGCGCATGGCGCAGGAGAAGCAGGCGGCTCATTCTTGGCTTGTCCCTTCGCGGCAGGATCGAACTGGCGTGTCGTCCCTTCGATCTAGTGAAAGCCGCGCCACTGCGCAATCCGCCGCGGCCGGCACGAACGACCCGGATGTGAGAAAATGACCTAAACTCCACTGCGATCTGGCCTTTTTTCCAAATCGCCGAAGCTGTCGCAAAGCGTTCACGGCCGGGTGCCACGACTGCCGCACAGTCACGGACATTTGGTTGGAGGGCGCCGCCTTTCCGCTTGTGCACCGTAAGGGCCGCGAATATACAGGCGCCCGGGTAACAGTTGTGGGGTGACTCGGATGAATGGAACCGTTGACATCGACTATGTCCCTACCGACGACGAGCCGTTCATGAACGAACGTCAGAAGTCCTACTTCCGCTCCAAGCTGGTGACCTGGAAAGCAGATATCCTGCGCGAGGCGCGCGAGACCCTCGAGGTCCTGCAGCAGGAAAACGCCAATCATCCGGATCTCGCCGACCGCGCCTCCTCCGAAACCGACCGTGCCATCGAGCTTCGCGCCCGCGATCGCCAGCGCAAGCTGATCTCGAAGATCGACGCGGCGTTGCAGCGCCTCGACGAGGGCACTTACGGCTATTGCGAGGAGACCGGCGAGCCGATCTCGCTCAAGCGGCTTGACGCGCGCCCGATCGCAACCTTGTCGATCGAAGCGCAGGAGCGCCACGAACGGCGCGAAAAGGTCTATCGCGACGATTGACCGCCAAGGCGCCGTCGGGCCGACGGCGCGCCGCTTTCCGGCGGCACTTTCGAACCAGACGACCAGGTAGAGCCGCGCGTGGGCGATGTAGCCGCGCGTCGTGAGTCGCGCGTTTAGCGCCGGCCACCCGATAGTTCGCCGAGCAGCCTGCTCATTTCGTCTTCCAGCGACGGCTCCTCGGCCGGCGGCTCGTCGCCGATCGACACTTCCAGTTCGTCGAGCAGCGCCGTGTCGAGGTCCGGCACG
>JAUYMV010000319.1 GCA_030698645.1 Mesorhizobium sp. | reverse complement strand
TGGGATGGTCGTCGAGCGGCCCGTCGACGCCCGCCTCGGCATAGAAGCGCAGCAATTCCTCGAGCCCGGCGCGGGGCAGGGCGCTCATGACGCGGCCATGCGCCGGCGCCGGCTTCCGCCGGTGCGCCGATGCTCGTTCAGCGTCGTCGTCTTGCGCCGCATGCCGGTCTGTCGATCCTCTGTCTGGAGGACGCGATCTTAATGGCCGGAGGGGGATGGGTAAAGCCGACTTCTCAGGAGAGCGGCACGCGCGGGTCCTGGCGCAGGTAGAATTCGCGCTTCGGCGTGAAGTCGGTGATGAAAAACCCGAAATCCGCCGTGTCCAGCGGATCGACATGACCGTCGGTGAAGAGCAGCCGGTCGAATGGCTCGAAGTCGGTGCTGTGGATGCGGAACGCGTTCGACGACCGGTTCTCGTCGCTCGACCGCCGCTGGTCGAACGACAGGCCATCGCCAAACGTGCTCGGTTTGCCTAAGATCTCCTGCAGTTCGAACTCGAATTCCGTCCAGGCGATGCCGCTGTTGTTGAGCGTGCGCAATCGGACATGCATCATGCCGTTGGCGAAAACGCTGGTGTTGGACAGCATCCGGATTGGCGTCACCGCGCGGATGACCAGCGTGACCGGGCTCGCCGAAAGCATCTCCTGATCGATCACGATCGGATCGGACTTCGATCCGGTGCCGGATGCGCCGCGGATCAGGAAGCCGCCGAGTTCGTCGGAGAAGGAATAGGCGCCGGCGATCCACACGCTCTTTTCACCGGCGCTTGCGGGCGCCGCCGCCGCGAGGACTGCCAGGAATCGCACTATAGCCTTCGCCAGTGCCGCCACTTTCCCCACCTTGGGCGTGGATCGCCAGCGACAGAATAAGCACCGGCGCGGCCGAATTGATACGACAAACGCGGCCCGCACGTGCGTCGCCCGGCCGCGCCACGCGGAATTGAATTGACGTTTACGTCAAGGTAAAATCTTGCCATGCGAAACGCGGCGAAGTCTAACATATGTTAGAAATTTGCCTGCCGGTGAGCGAGAGCCCAAGTCGGCACTGGTGCGGCACGGGAATTTGACGCTATAGGTCGGCGGGAAGACCGGAGGATGAAATGAGCGAAGTCGAACGAGAGAGCATGGAATTCGATGTCGTGATCGTCGGCGCGGGGCCAGCCGGCCTTGCCGCGGCGATCCGGCTGAAGCAGGTCAATCCGGACCTCTCGGTCGTCGTGCTCGAAAAAGGCGGCGAAGTCGGCGCGCACATCCTGTCGGGAGCCGTCGTCGATCCCTCCGGCATCGACCAGTTGCTGCCCGGCTGGCGCGAGGAAAGCGACCATCCGTTCAAGACCGAGGTGACGGCCGATCATTTCCTGCTGCTCGGACCCGCCGGCTCCGTCCGCCTGCCCAATTTCGTCATGCCGCCGCTGATGAACAATCATGGCAACTTCATCGTTTCGCTCGGCAATGTCTGCCGTTGGCTGGCCGGCAAGGCCGAGGCGCTCGGCGTGGAAATCTATCCGGGCTTTGCCGCGGCCAGCCTGACCTATGACGAGAGCGGCGCCGTCACCGGTGTCATCACCGGCGACATGGGCGTCGAGCGCGACGGCTCGCACGGGCCGGGCTTCGCGCCCGGCATGGCGCTCTACGGAAAATACGTGCTGATCGGCGAGGGCGTGCGCGGCTCGCTTGCCAAGCAGTTGATCGCGAAATTCGACCTTGCCAAGGACCGCGAGCCGCAGAAGTTCGGCATCGGCATCAAGGAGCTCTGGCAGGTCAGGCCGGAGAACCACCGGCCCGGCCTGGTGCAGCACTCGTTCGGCTGGCCGCTCGGCATGAAGACCGGTGGCGGTTCGTTCCTCTACCATTTCGACGACAACATGGTGGCCGTCGGCTTCGTCGTCCACCTCAACTACAAGAACCCCTATCTCTCCCCGTTCGAGGAATTCCAGCGCTTCAAGACGCACGATTCCATCCGCGGCACCTTCGAGGGCGGCAAGCGCATCTCCTATGGCGCGCGCGCCATCACCGAGGGCGGCTGGCAGTCGGTTCCACGCCTGACCTTCCCGGGCGGCGCGCTGATCGGCTGCTCGGCCGGGTTCGTCAACCTGCCGCGCATCAAGGGCTCGCACAACGCGGTCCTGTCCGGCATTCTCGCCGCGGAACATGTCGCCGGCGCCATCGCCGAGGGCCGCTCGCACGACGAGGTCGTCAGCTACGAGGATGCCTGGCGCGATACGGCGATCGGCAAGGACCTGAAGAAGGTCCGCAACGTCAAGCCGCTGTGGTCGCGCTTCGGGCTCGTCGGCGTCGCCATCGGCGGCATCGACATGTGGTGCAACACGCTGTTCGGCGTCTCGCCATTCGGCACGCTGAAGCACGGCAAGAACGACGCGAAATCGCTGGAGCCTGCCGCCAGACACAAGAAGATCGCCTATCCGAAGCCGGATGGCGTGCTGACCTTCGACCGGCTGTCGTCGGTGTTCCTGTCCAACACCAATCACGAGGAGGATCAGCCGGTCCACCTCCAGGTTAAGGACATGGAGCTGCAGAAGCGCTCGGAGCATGATGTGTTCGCCGGGCCGTCGACGCGCTATTGCCCCGCCGGCGTCTATGAATGGGTCGATGCCGACGGCAACGCCGCGGCCGACAAGCCCGACGTGGACGCCCGCTTCGTCATCAACGCGCAGAACTGCGTCCACTGCAAGACATGCGACATCAAGGACCCCAACCAGAACATCAACTGGGTGCCGCCGCAGGGCGGCGAGGGCCCGGTCTACGTCAACATGTAGACCAACGCCGCCGTTGCGCTCGGGGCGTGTGCCTGTCACACCGCCCCGGCGGGCCGGTCGAGAAGGCCGTCATCGCATTCGTGGGAAAGCGCTAGCATCCAGCCGCGGGTGACAGGCCGCGTACCTTACCCAACGCCAGCTTGATCCGCGCCGCATCTTGTGATGCAGTCGTGATCTCCTGGGAGGCCCGTATGCGCATACTCGGATTTTCGTTCTGCATCATCGCGAGCCTCGCGGCCACGGCTTCGGCCGTCTGTGCGCCCAAGATCAGCACCAAATCCACGAAATTCGACGTTTCCGGCGCGACCGGCGCGGCGATCCTGCAGGATCTCGATCGCCGCGGCCCCAAGCACGGCTTCATGACGCGGGCGATCGCCCAGACTCGCTACACGATGAATTCGGAAGCCGACTGGAAGCATGACGGCACCAATTGCGTGGTGACGCGTCCGCTGGTCCGGCTCGACATCACCTACATCTATCCGAACCTGGCCGGACCGGTCCCGCCGGCGTTGCGGGCGCGCTGGCACGGGTTCATGGCGAGCGTCAAAAAGCACGAGGAGACGCATGGCCGCATCGCCCGCGACATGGCGGTGGCAGCCGAGGCCGCGATCGGCCAGATGAAGGTCAAGGACGGAAAATCCTGCGGCCGCTTCCACGCCGAGATGAAGCGCAAGGTCGCCTCCATCGTCGCCGAATACGAGCAGCGCCAGCGCAGCTTCGACGCCGTCGAGCACAAGGACGGCGGTCACATCCAGAGCATCATCAAGAAGCTGACGAATTAGGGGCTGACTGGCCCTCGCCGTCCGGGCGCCGCCTCAGCCGCCGACAGGGGTGTCCGCTT
>JAUYMV010000318.1 GCA_030698645.1 Mesorhizobium sp. | reverse complement strand
GTCACCGGCCAGATCGAAAGCACCCTGCTGCGCGACCTGCTTTCATGGATCGTTCCGGTGGCGCTGTTCGTCGGCGTGTGGATGTTCCTGATGCGGCGCATGGGCGGTGGCGCGGGCGGCGGCCTGCTGAACATCGGCAAGAGCAAGGCCAAGGTCTATGTCGAGACCGACATCAAGGTCACCTTCGACGACGTGGCCGGCGTCGACGAGGCCAAGGAGGAGTTGCGCGAGATCATCGAGTTCCTGCGCAATCCGAAGGAATATGGCCGGCTCGGCGGGCGGATGCCCAAGGGCGTGCTGCTGGTCGGCCCGCCGGGTACCGGCAAGACGCTGCTCGCGCGCGCCGTCGCCGGCGAGGCAAAGGTTCCGTTCTTCTCGATCTCCGGCTCCGAATTCGTGGAAATGTTCGTCGGCGTGGGCGCGGCGCGCGTGCGCGATCTGTTCGAGCAGGCGCGCGCCAAGGCGCCGGCGATCATCTTCATCGACGAACTCGACGCGCTCGGCCGCGCGCGCGGCATCGGGCCGATGATGGGCGGCCACGACGAGAAGGAGCAGACGCTGAACCAGCTTCTGTCCGAACTCGACGGTTTCGATCCATCGACCGGCGTGGTGCTTCTCGCCGCGACCAATCGGCCCGAAATCCTCGATCCCGCGCTGTTGCGCGCCGGGCGCTTCGACCGCCAGGTGCTGGTCGACAGGCCCGACAAGCAGGGACGCATCCAGATCCTGCGCATCCACATGAAGAAGGCGAAGCTCGCAGCCGACGTCGACGCGGAAAAGATAGCCGCGCTGACGCCGGGCTTCACCGGCGCGGACCTCGCCAACCTCGTCAACGAGGCGACGCTGCTGGCGACGCGCCGAAACGCCGACGCGGTGACGATGGACGACATCAACAACGCCATCGAGCGCATCGTGGCGGGACTAGAGAAACGCAACCGGCTGCTCAATCCAAAGGAACGCGAGGTTGTGGCCTATCACGAGATGGGCCACGCGCTCGTCGCCATGGCGCTGCCGGGATCCGACGTCGTCCACAAGGTGTCGATCATCCCGCGCGGCGTCGGCGCGCTCGGCTACACCATCCAGCGGCCGACCGAAGACCGCTTCCTGATGACGCGCGAGGAACTGGAGAACAAGATGGCGGTGTTGCTCGGCGGCCGGGCCGCCGAATGGGTCGTGTTCAGGCACCTCTCGACCGGGGCGGCCGACGATCTGGCAAAGGTGACCGACATCGCGCGCGCCATGGTGACGCGCTACGGGATGTCGGAAAAGCTCGGCCATGTGGCTCTGGAGAAGGAGCAGCGCTCCTTCCTCGGCGCCAATCAAACGGCGGGCTACCCTCAGGAGCGGGACTATGGCGAGGCGACCGCTGACGGGATCGACGCGGAAGTGCGCGGCATCGTCGCGCAGGCCTTCGATCGTTCGGTCAGGCTCCTGAGCGAGCGCCGCGCGCTGCTGGAGACCACGGCACGCCGGCTGCTTGAAAAGGAAACGCTGGACGAGGCCGAACTCGGCTCGCTGACCGGTATTCGTTCGCCCACCAGTGAGGCTGCGGCAGTATAGGCTGTGGGTGAATGGTGCCGCTTAGGTGACTCGAACACCTGACCCCGTCATTACGAATGACGTGCTCTACCAACTGAGCTAAAGCGGCAACCGGACGAAGCCCAATCGATCAGGCTCTCGGTCGAGCGCGTGATACCGGCATTGCCGGGCAAATTCAAGCCGGTCCGATCAAAATCCCCGAAATGGCCAATCAAGCCGGGGCGGCCTGCGCCGGTTGGTGGCCGCCTGCACCCGGCCGACGGCTCAGCCGCCGCTGATCGCGGTCAGCACGAAGATCTCGGCGCCGGGGGCAAGCGGGGTGTCGAGGGTGGCGCGTTCACCGTCGATGAAGATGTTGATGTGGCGGCGGATGGCCGGCGTCGAGTCGCACAGCCGGTCGCGCATGCCGGGATACCGCTTGTCGAGTTCGCTGATCATCGCGCCGACGGTCGCGGCGGACAGCGGGATGCGGCGCTGGGAGCCGGGGAAAAGATCGACCAGAACCGCCGGCAAGCGCACCGTCACCTCGGGCAGAGCGGACGCCACCTCATCGACGGATGCGGCGGACTTTGCCGGCTCAGGCTTCAGCGGCGCGTTCATGAACCGATCCTAGGCCTTCACCACCAGCGTTTCCACCGAGGAGATGCCGGGCAGATGCTCCGAGACCAGCGACCAGCTGTCGCCTTCGTCATTGCTGGCGAAGAGCGCGCCGCCGCTGGTGCCGAAATAGACGCCGGCGGGCTCCAGCCGGTCGGTTGCCATGGCCTGGCGCAGCACGCCGAAATAGGCATTGTCCTGCGGCAGGCCGTTGCGCAAATCGGTCCAGGTTCGGCCGCGGTCGCGCGTGCGCCAGACCGCCGCCTCCCCGTCGGGCACGAAGCGGCCGGCGGAATCGCCATTCAGTGGCAGCAGGAACAGCGTGTCGGGATCGCGCGGATGGACGGCGGCCGGGAAACCGAAGGTCGATGGCAGGCCGGCCTCGATGCTGATCCATGTCTCGCCGCCATTCTCCGAGCGGTACATGCCGCAATGGTTCTGCTGGTAAAGCAGGTCCGGCTCGCCCGGCGCCATGACGAGGCAATGCACGCACTGTCCGAACTCCGGGTAGTTCTGCCCCTCGGGGAAGAAATCGGCGCGCGTGCCGCGGTTGCGCGCCTCCCAGGTCTTTCCTCCATCCGCGGTATAGAAGACGCCGGCGGCCGAGATCGCCACCCAGAGCCGGTCGGGATCGTCGGGATGGCGGACAAGCGAATGCAGGATCAGCCCGCCGGCGCCGGGCGTCCAGTGCGGCTGCGAGGGATGCTCGCGCAGACCTTTGACATGGCTCCAGGTCTGGCCGTGATCGAAGCTCTCGAACAGGCCGGCCGGCTGCACGCCGCAATAGAGATGGCCGTTCTTCGCCGAGACGCTCCATGCCGCCTTGATCGGCTCCTCGCCCTCCGCGTAGGCAAGCCCGGCGCTCGAATGCGTCCATGTGCGGCCGAGATCGTCCGATTTCCAGACCGCCGGGCCGAACCATTCATTGCCGCCGGCGCCGTAGATCGCGCCGGTCACCGGGTCGGCGGCGATATGGTTGATCGGCCACGTCTCGCAGAACGGGCCGCGGATATCCCATTTCTCGCGCGCGGCGTCGCTCTCGGCGATGAAGGCGCCCTTGCGGGTGCCAATGAGCAGGGCCACTTTTTCCGGCATTCCGACCTCCCTCGATGCGGCAGGAACGGAGAAGATGCCGCACATTCTCGCCTCGCGCCGCCGCCAAATACACCCTATATGTCTGTTGATATCAACGTGATTCAGTTCGGGACCGACAGTTGCTGCCATCCCCTGCCACGGAAGACGCCAATCCGCTGCCCTTCTCGCTGACGCTCGAGGTGCGCGATTCCTGCCTGTGCCTGCATGCGCAGCGGGCGGCGCGGGCGCTGGCGCGCCGCTATGACCTGGCGCTGAAGCCGCATGGCATCACCAACGGGCAGTTCTCGCTGCTGATGTCGTTGAACCGGCCCGAGCCGCCCGGCATGTCCGCCGTCGCCTCGACGCTCGGCATGGACCGCACCACGCTGACCGCGATGCTGAAGCCGCTGGTGCGGCGCGGCCTGGCCAGCCTCGCCGCGGATCCCGAGGACCGCCGTGGCCGGCGCATGGTTCTGACGCCCGCCGGCCGCGCATTGCTCGTCGCGGCGCTGCCGGATTGGCGCGCGACGCAGGCAACGATCGAGGCGCTGGTGCGGCCGGCCGACGCGGAAACCCTGCGCGCCGAGTTGCGGGCGATCGCCGGTTAGGAGTCCGACGGGGATCGACGGTTTGCGCCCCCGATGCCGGACCGGGGTTGCCTAATGCTGCAATGCACCTAGTTTGAGGGGTATGCTAGAGCAACAGACAGCGCCCTTTTCCAGCGCAACTGAGGCCAGTCGGCAATTCCCCGACGCGCTGCCATCCTCGCTGCACGGATCCGCGCTGTTCCTCGATGTCGACGGCACCCTGCTCGACATCGCGCCGACGCCGGATGCCATCGTCGTGCCGGATGCGCTAGCGTACCTCCTGCACGGGCTTTCCCGCGCCACGGGCGGCGCGCTGGCGCTGGTGACCGGCCGTTCGATCGGCTACCTCGACACGATCCTGCGAACCGAGGGGATTTGCGTCGCGGGCCTGCACGGCGCCGAGCGGCGCGATGCCGACGGAAGCCATGACGGGCCGTCGACCGACCCGCAACTCGACATGGCGAAAGCACGGCTCGCGGCATTCGCGGCGGCACATCCGGGCGTCCTCTTCGAGGACAAGGGAGCGGCCA